>JANLPZ010000198.1:0-80477 GCA_031367535.1 Gemmatimonadaceae bacterium | reverse complement strand
GGCCGAGTGCGCGCACCTGCGCCATCGCCGCACGCCGCGTCGTTTCGTTCTCGGCGAGCAGTGTCTGCGCGCGCTTGATCTCGTCGACCTTCGCCACGCGAACGACACGTCGCGTGGCTTCGCCGAAGAGCACACCGTGCGCCACGCCAGCGTAGCGCTGCTCGGCAAGCGCACCGAAGGCATGCACGGTGCCGAGGTCTTCGCCACGATCTCCTTCGACGATGACGTGCGTCGGCGGAGCGGGAGGCGGAACCACATCCTCCCAGCGAAAGAACTCCTTCCGGTTGCCCTTGAAGGCGACCTCGATCAGGTCCGACATCAGGTCTGCGTCAATGCGGAATCGATCAACCGATGAACTGTCCCATGCGCAAGAACTTCTCGCGACGCCGGCGCACCAGTTTCTCCGGGCGCAGGCCACGGAGATCGTCGAGCAGGCGCACGAGCGTGGTCTTGAGCGTGGCGGCGGCGGCTTCGTGATTGGTGTGTGCGCCGCCTTCCGGTTCCGGCACGATCTCGTCAATGACCTTGAGATCGAGCAGATCGGGGGCGGTGATGCGCAGCGCTTTCGCCGCGCGTTCCTTCGCATCGACGGACTTGTTGTCCTTCCACAGGATGGCCGCGCAGCCTTCGACCGAAATCACCGAATAGACCGCGTTCTCGAGCATCAGCACACGATCGGCCACGCCAAGCGCGAGTGCGCCGCCGGACCCACCTTCGCCGATGACGGTGGCGATGATCGGTGTCGACAGCTGACTCATCTCGAAGATGTTGCGCGCGATCGCTTCACTCTGGCCGCGTTCTTCGGCGCCGAGACCGGGCCACGCACCCGGTGTGTCGATGAATGTCAGCACCGGCACCTGGAACTTCTCGGCGAGCTTCATCAGGCGCAGCGCCTTGCGATACCCCTCGGGGTGCGGCATCGCGAAGTTGCGCTTCAGGTTGTCCTTGGTGTCGCGGCCCCGCTGGTGCCCGATGATCATCACCGTCTCGCCTTCGAGACGGGCCCAGCCACCGACAATTGCGGCGTCCTCACGGAATGCACGGTCGCCGTGCAGCTCGATGAAGTCGGTGAAGATCCGCTCGATGTAGTCGAGCGTGAACGGCCGCATCTTGAAGCGCGCAACCTCCACCCGCTGGAGCGGTGTGAGTTGCTTGTAGATCTCGCGGCGGAGTTCGGTCAGGCGCTTTTCGAGCGGCTCGATTTCGAGCGCGACACCAAACGAGGCGTCACCCGCCAGGCGCTTGAGGTCGTCGATCCGCTGTTCGAGTTCGGCGATGGGTTTTTCGAACTCGAGCGCAGCTGCAGTTGCCATGGTGCTTGTCTCCTCAGCGCACTCAGTTGCCGCGCACGAGCCGTACTCGCTCGTGTCCCAGCAAGGCGCGCAAGTCGGTCAAAGCGGCCCCATCGGCCGCCATGGTCAGCGTACGTGATCGGAAGCGCGACGGCGCGCCCTGCCCGTCAATCCAGAACACTTCCAACGGTGCCGTCCCGGGATGGCTCTCCGCCACCGCCCGAATGTCTCCCATCACGGCGGGAGACAATGCAGCACTCGACTCCAACTGCAAAGACACAATGACCGCGCCGTTGGTCCGGCGTTCGGCCAGCGGAATCACATCGTCGACAAAAAACGTGGGCTTCTCATTGTCCTGGTCCCGCCGCCCGTACCCGCCTTTCAGCAGGATCGGAACATCGGTCCGAATCCGGTCGACCAGCACTGACCAGGCCTCCGGGAATACTAGGACCTCGGCAGAGCCTGAGAAGTCCTCGACGGTCAATCGGGCATATTCCTTTTGTGAGCTTTTGCTAACCTGTCGCTTTACTGCCGTGATGACGACGCCCAAAGCCATGCGTTCCGCCGTCCATCCCTGCAACTGCGCGACGGTATGGGTGGCGAACAGTTCGCACTCGGTCCGGAACGGTTCCAGCGGATGGCCGGAGATGTAGAAGCCAAGGATCGCCTTCTCCAGCGAGAGGCGTTCCGAGTCGGACCAGACGGGAGTATTGGGCAGCGTCGGGCCGTGTTTTGCCTGACCGTTCACGGTCGGGGCCGCCGGTCCGAGGTCGCCAAACAGCGAGCCCTGACCGATGCTCGCCTCCTCCTGCTTGAGTCCGGCTTCACTGATGGCCGCGTCGAGGGCCGCGATCATCTGGGCGCGGTGGCCACCGAGCGCGTCCAGTGCGCCGCTCTGGATCAGCGCCTCGAAGACTCGGCGGTTGCAGAGCCGGAGGTCGACGCGCTCGCAGAAGCCGAACAGCGACGTGAAGGGACCGGCATGCCGAGCCAGCAGGATCGAATCGATGGCGGCGCGTCCGACGTTGCGCACGGCGCCGAGGCCGAAGCGGATGCGCTTGTCGCCGATGACGGTGAACTTGAAGTTCGATTCGTTGACATCGGGCGGCAGAATTTCGATGCCCATCTCACGCGCTTCGGCGATGTACTTGATGACACTTTCCGTGTCACCGATCTGCGACGACAGCAGTGCCGCGAGGAACTCGGCGGGGTAGTGCGCCTTCAGGTATGCCGTGTGATAGGCGACGATCGAATAGGCAACGGAATGTGACTTGTTGAAACCGTAGCGGCCGAAGGTCTCGATCTGGCTTGCGATCTCCTTGATGATCTTGGAATCGTGGCCCCGTGCGACGGCCTTCGTTTCGAACTTGCCGAGTTCGAGTCCGATCAGCACCGCGTCCTTCTTGCCGACCGCCTTTCGCAGCACGTCCGCTTCGGCGAGCGAGATGCCGGCCAGCACCTGCGCAATACGCATCACCTGTTCCTGATAGGTGATGACGCCGTAGGTCGACGAGAGAATCGTCTCGAGCTCGGGCAGCGCGTACGACACCGGCTCCTCGCCCTTCTTGCGCCGGATGTAGACCTTGTGCATGCCCGCGTCGAGCGGGCCGGGACGCAGCAGCGCGTTGGAGGCGACGAGGTCGTCGAACCGGTCGCAACGCATGCTGCGCAGCACGTCGGTCGCGAGCGCGGATTCAAACTGGAACACGCCGGCGGTCCGACCCGCGCGCAGCATGCGATAGGTCGGTTCGTCGTCCAACGCGAGCGTGTCGAGATCGATCTGCACGCCGGTCCGTGCGAAGATGTTCTTGACCGCATCGGTGACGACGGTGAGCGTCGTCAGGCCAAGGAAGTCCATCTTCAGCATGCCAGCCTTTTCGAGGCTGTTCATGTCGTACTGGGTCACGACCACCGACTCGTCGTCGCCGGAACCTGCGCCCTTCGATGACTGCGTGCAGATCGGGACGTAGTTGTCGAGTGGGCCCGGCGCGATCACGACGCCGGCGGCGTGTACACCGGTATGACGCGAGAGCCCTTCTAGCGCCGACGCGTAGTCGAGCAGTTGATGGTAGCGCTCCTCGTTCTCGTAACGCGCCTTCACTTCCGGCACACCCTTGATCGCTTCCTTGACCGTGAGCGAGTTGTTGGGGGCGTTCGGAATGAGTTTCGCGAGGGCGTCCGTCTCGGCCGGCGTGAATCCGAGCACACGACCGACATCCTTCACTGCGGCACGGCTCTTCATGGTGCCGAACGTCACGATCTGACCGACGCTTTCCTTGCCGTACTTCTGCCGCACATACTCGATCACTTCGCCGCGTCGTTCGAAACAGAAATCCACGTCCACGTCCGGCATCGAGACGCGTTCCGGATTGAGGAAGCGCTCGAACAGGAGGTCGAACTTGAGTGGGCAGACGTTCGTGATCTTGAGCGCGTAGGCGACGAGTGACCCGGCGGCGGACCCACGGCCCGGGCCGACGGGAATGCCGCGATCGCGCGCGGCCTTGATGAAATCCCAGGTGATCAGGAAGTAGCCGGCATACCCGGTACGCGTGATCACATCGAGCTCGTACGTCAGGCGTTCCTGCACTTCCTGCGGGAACGGATCGCCGTAGCGCTCCTTTGCGCCCGCCTCGGCGAGTTGCACCAGCAGGTCGTTCTCGCTGGTGACGCCGTCGGGCAACGGGAACGCCGGCACGTAGTACTGCTTTTTGAACTGCACGTCTGTTGCTTCGGCGATCTTGAGAGTGTTCTCGAGAACGTCGGGGCGATCCGGGAAACGGGCGCGCATTTCATCGGCGGACTTGAAGTACAGACCGCCGTCGTAGTGCATCCGATTCGTATCGTTCCTGTCCTTTCCGAGGCCGATGCAGAGCAGCACGTCGTGCGCGTCATGCGAGTCGATCGTCAGGAAATGCGCGTCGTTGGTGGCGATGACGGGCAGCCCCATCTCGGCGCCGAGCGTGAAGATCTGTTCGTTGAGACGCGCCTGGCCACCGGAGTCGTGGGCCTGCACCTCGAGGTAGTATCGGTCCTTGAAAACCTCGGCATACCAGGCGGCGGTGGCGCGGGCTTCGTCGAGGCGGTTGTTCTGGAGGTGAACGGCGACCTCGCCGGCGAGGCAGGCGGAACTTACGACCAGCCCATCGGAGTACTTCGCGAGGAGTTCACGATCGACCCGGGGGCGGGTGTAGAACCCTTCGGTGAAGCCGAGGGACGACAGCTTGATGAGGTTCTGGTACCCAACGCGGTCGCGGGCGAGCAGGACGAGGTGGTAGTACGGTCGCAATCCGGGACCCGGACGGGCCTTCAGTCGTCTGTCGCCGGTGGCGACGTACGCTTCCATGCCGAGAATGGGGCGGAGACCCGCTTTACGTGTCTTCTCCTGAAACTCCCAGGCGGCGTGCATGTTGCCGTGATCAGTGATCGCGAGCGCGGGCTGCTCGAGTTCCTGGGCACGTCGGATGAGGTCATCGATCCGGTTGGCGCCATCGAGCAGCGAGTACTCGGAGTGACAATGCAGGTGCACGAAAGACATAAGTCCGATAATCTAACTGAGCACGGCAGGCGCAGCAGCGTGTCGGCCCGACTCCAGCCCGAGCGTAACATCATGATGCGAAACACTTTGTACGACTCGTGGCAGCGCACGACGCGCGCTGGAGCATTGGCGGCGTGCGGGGCCGTGGTGGCCTGCTCGGACAGCAAGGGAACGGTGGATCCGCCGCCCGTCAACGTGAGTGTCACTGCTTTGACTCTCGACGTGTTCACGGCGTCCACAGTCTCGGGCAGCGGCGGCGTGAAGTTCGTCAATCCCGGGCGATACGCCGTGATCCCGCAGTTTGCGGCCGACTCCGACTTCGCGGTGGGGAGCACTCGGGCGTCAGTGCCGAGTTATCCATTCGCGATCGGCGGGCTCGGGACGCTGACGGCTCGTGTGGCGCCGATCGTCTCGGAGCCGGCGGCGAGTCTGAGTGTCGCAGACGCGTTCCACCTGCGCCTGCGCCAGATCGAGCGGGAAGAGGCACCACGCGCCATCGCGTATCAGCAGCAATTGAAGGCCCGTCCGCCGGTGAGCCTGCAGGTACAGGCGGCACAGGCGCAGGCGCTCGAGAATCGCGACTTCAAGGTGTTGTCGTCGCTCACGGGAAACAGCTACACCACCGTCACCGCACGGTTGGTGTACACGGGCAGCAATATCCTGCTCTATGTGGACAACGGCGCTCCGACCACCAACACGTTCACGGATACGGAGTACGCGGCGTTCGGCAGGCAGTTCGACACCGACCTGTTCCCAATCGACATTGCAACGTTCGGTGGTACGTCAGACATCGATGCGAACGGCAAGATCTTCGTGCTGTTTACGCCGATCGTGAATCGGTTGACGCTCAGTTCCGGGGCGTGCGGTTCGTATGTGGCGGGTTTCTTCAACGGTGCGGACCTGTCGGGCAGCACGAATGGCAATCGCGCTGAAATCTTCTATTCCTCCGTACCGGGCGAGCCCGCGGGCGGTCCGACATGCACGCAGCTGAGCACCGCGGTGGTACGTAACAGCGCGCCGGCGACGTTCATTCACGAGCTGCAGCACATGATCTCGTACAATCAGCATGTGCTGACCCGCAACTCTAGCACGGAGGACATCTGGCTCAACGAAGGGTTGAGTCACATGGCGGAGGAGCTGGGCGGCAAATTGTACGAGTCGCATTGGCCGTGTCCGAACCTGCCGCCGTGTCCCGCATCACCGGGCCGCGCCAGCACGGCGCAGATCTTCCCCGATTCGTCGCAGGGATTCCTGCCGCCGAATTTCGGCAACGCATACGACTTCTTTTCGTCGCGTCAGGATTTTTCGCTGACGTCGCCGACCGGCTTCGGCACGATCGAAGAGCGCGGGGTCGCATGGCTGTTCCTGCGCTGGCTGGTGGATCAGAAGGGTGAGTCAAAGCTGACACAGCTCGTCCAGACACGGAACACCGGTACCGCGAACGTGGCGGCAGTGGCCGGGGAAAGTTTTCAGACACTCTTCGCGGACTACCTGACCGCCGTTCTGCTCGACGACTTTCCTGGTGCGACGGCCGGCCAGATTTCTTCGCGCTACCAGTTCACGAGCCGGAACCTGCGCGCGATCTATGCGCGTCTGAACTCGATTGCATCGGCGGCCTATCCGACGGCGTACCCACTCGACGTGAATGATCTCCCGGCGGTGAGCAAGCTCACGCCTGCGTCTGTCGCCGCGACGTACCAGATGAAGCCCGGCTCGTTCGACCTCTTCCAGTTCACATCGCCGTCTGCGCAGGCGGGCATGGCCTTCAAGCCGCCGACAGGATCATTCAAGAGTGCGCTGAAGGCGCAGGTGACGGTGGTCAGGCTCCCGGCGCCCTGATTCTCGCCGAACTGAGTGTCGGGGTCCGTGGTGAGACGATTGTTGCCGTGCCGCACGACGCAGCGCTGACGTGGTGACTTCACGCCGGGTCTTCGTGTGGCTGCGCCGCTCGCTGTTGGCGGTGGTGGTGGTGACCGCGCTCTTTCTGACACTGGTGCCGATCGGCCGGTATCTTGCGCGCGCCGCATTCGAGGAAGGAAAAATTCTGGCGCGGCGCCAGCCGATCGCGGCGTTGCTCGCCGATACCACGACTGAGCCGATGCTGCGCGCGAAGCTGCAGCTGGTACTCGATGCGCGGCGATTCGCGATCGACTCGCTTGGCCTGAAGGCGAGCCAGGAGTTCACGACGTTCTCGCGCCTCGATCGCGACACACTCGTGCTGGTGCTGAGCGCGGCCTATCGCGACTCGCTGGCGTTCCGCACCTGGTGGTTTCCGGTGGTGGGTCGCGTGCCATATAAGGGCTTTTTCGACTTCGCGGCGGGGAAGCAGGAAGCGAAAGCGGTGGATGCCGCCGGCTTCGACGCCGTGCTGCGTCCGGCCGCGGCGTTCAGCACGCTGGGCTGGTTCAACGATCCACTGCTGCCGACAACGCTGGCGCTGGATACACTGGAACTTGCGAATACCGTGATCCATGAACTGGTGCACACGACGTACTACGCGCCGGGGCAGGCGGTCTTCAATGAAAGTGTGGCGAACTTCGTCGGGTCGCGTGGTGCCGAGCGGTTCTTTCGCGCACGCGGGCAGACGCACGCGGCCGACGTGGTCGCGCAGCGGTGGGCCGACGAACGCGTACTCGGCACATTCTGGTCCGGGCTGTACGGCTCGTTGGATTCCGCGTTCAAGGCCCATCCTGGCGATCGCGCGGCGCGACTGACGGCACGCGATACGGTGTTTTCACACGCGCGCGAGCGCCTGCGCACCGAACTCGCACCACGACTGACAACGCTGGACTCGACGGCACTCACGCACGTGCGGCTGAATACCGCTGCCGTACTCGCGCGCCGGATCTATCTGACGGACCTCGATTTGTTCGAGCGGGTCTTCGCGCAGAACAACAACGACATCCGCGTCACGATCGCGACACTGCTCAAACTGGCGCGTGCGGAGCCAAAGACGCCGTACGCTTCCGTCCGAAAATTTCTCGGTGATCCTTTGGTACCTTCGCGCTGACTCTGCGAGCATTCCGGCATTGAGAACAACTGCTTTGACGCAAAGACGCAACGACGCAAAGCGCTCCGCTCAATCACGACGCTCCGAGAGCACGGCGAAGATCGTATTTATGATGTAACTGCGCACCGTAAGCGCAGTAGCAACAGCAATTCAGTTTCTCAATCGATCACGGTGCGCCGTCTGCGCGCGGAGCGCTTCGCGTCGTTGCGCCTTTGCGTCACGTCAGTTCCGATGCCGGATTCGACAGACACCCTTCCGGGGCTTCGGCTCGTCCGAGTGCACCGAAGCGCTCAGCTGAAGCGGGAGCGAAGGGCAGCGCGGAGGTCGAGGGTGGAGGTGGGCGGAGCGGGGGACGGCGGCGGTTCGGGGGTTGGTGGTGCGGCGATCTGGACGCGCTGCATCGTGCCGAGCACGCGATCATCGAGAAAGCGCGACTTCTGGTCGAGGGCGAAGTCGCTGCTCCACCGCGAGGCGTACGCATACAACGGATAGCTCACGTGCAGGTGCTGCTTCGCACGTGTCAGCGCGACGTAGAACAGGCGTCGCTCTTCCTCTATCTGTTGCGCATCCTTGATCGCGCGTGAACTCGGGATCCATCCGTCGGCGGCCCAGAGCACGAACACCGCTTCCCACTCCTTGCCCTTGGCTGAGTGGATGGTACTGATGACGAGCGCATCGTCGTCGTCACTTTCGCTGCCCTGCGCGAGATCGGACGTCGCGGACGGCGGTTCGAGTGCGAGCGCGCTCAGGAATGCACCGCGATTCGGATAGCCGCTGGCGATGTGTTCGAGCTGCACCAGATCATTGAGGCGCACCTCGGCGTCGTCGAAGCGATGGCGAAGGATGTCATCGTACACGCCTCGGATGTTCGCGATGTCCGCGCCCGGATCCGCACCACTGCTGGTGCGGAGACGCTGCATCAGCGTGACGAGCGCGGTGTGCGTGGCGGCCGCGCGCGGTGGTGGATCCCAGGCGGCGAGTCCGTCCACACGCCACCCTGCACCTTCAACAGACGCGATCGCCCGGCGTGCCGAGATCTCACCGATGCCGGGCATCAGCTGCAGCAGTCGGAACCAGCTGACTTCGTCGCGAGGATTCTCGGCGACGCGCAGGAACGCCAGCATGTCCTTCACATGCGCGGCTTCGAGGAACTTGATCCCGCCCCATTTCTCGAATGGAATCCGTCGTGCCGCGAGCTCGATTTCGAGATCAGCGCTCATGTAGCCAGCGCGCACCAGCACCGCGATCTGATCGAGACGGAGGCCGTCCCACTCCACCAGCTGCAGCAGTCGGTCGCAGGTGAACATGGTCTGCGCCTGTTCGTCGCGCGTGGGCACGAGCCACGGCAATTCGCCGGGCCTGTCGTCGACGCTGCGCAACTGCTTCCGATACCCTTCCGTGGCCTGCGCCAGCACCGCGTTGGCCGTGTCGAGGATCGGCTGTGTACTGCGATAGTTGCGGTCGAGCGTGACGATGGTCGTGCCCGGAAACTGCGCCGGGAAATCGAGAATGTTGCGCACGGTCGCACCACGGAACGCATAGATGCTCTGCGCATCGTCACCAACGACGGTCACGTTGCGATGCGAGACACACAGCCCGCGCAGAATCCGCGACTGCAGCACGTTGGTATCCTGGTACTCGTCCACCAGCACATGGTCGTAGCGCGAACGGATCATCTCGCCGAGCGGCTCTGACTCGAGCATCGCGGCCCAGAACAGCAGCAGGTCGTCGTAGTCGACGAGATTGCGCGAGACCTTCCGCTCCACGTATTCAGCGAACGTGTGTCCGATGTCGGCCAGGTCGTCCACGTACTGCGGAAACCCATCGCGCAGCAGGTCTTCGACAGTACGATCGGTATTGATGTGCCGGCTGTAGAGTGCGTGCAGCGTTTCCTTCTTCGGAAACCGGCGCTCGCGCGCACCGAAGCCGAGTGACGCGCGTGCGAGCTGCATCAGGTCTTCGGCATCGGCGGCGTCGAGAATCGTGAATCCGTCACTGATGCCCGCGTATTGTCCGAACTGCCGCAGTGTCTGATGCGCGGTGGCGTGAAAGGTGCCGCCTTGAATGCGATGGCCGCGTTGGCCTGTCAGTCGTTCGACACGCGCCAGCATGTCATCGGCGGCGCGACGCGTGAACGTCAGCAGCAGGATGCGTTCGGCCTGCACACCGCGCTCGATGAGTGAGGCGACGCGATGGACGAGTGTGCGCGTCTTGCCGGTGCCGGCACCGGCCACGATCAACAGCGGCCCGTCACCATGCGCGACCGCCGCACGTTGCTCGGCGTTGAGACCGGCGTGCGCGGGCGACGGCGTCGTCGTCCCGGCGTCTCCGTTCACTCTTTCGACTTGCTGCGGAAGGCGTTGATCATCCACTGCGACAGATCCACCTTGCTGTGGCGCTGCTCCTTCCACGGATCACCATACATGTGATAGCCGTTCTGCTCCCAGAAACCCGGCGCGTCGGCGTTCAGGAATTCGAATCCGCGCACCCACTTGGCACTCTTCCAGAGATAGAGGTGCGGTACGACGAGCCGCATCGGCCAGCCATGATCGGGTGTGAGATCGATGCCGTCATGTTTCCACGCGAGCACGTTCTCGGGACGATCGAGATCGGCGAGCGGCAGGTTGGTCGTGAAATCACCGTCGGCAAAAATCATCACATGCGTCGCTTCCGGCAGCGGCTCCGCGAGGCGCAGCAGATGCTGCACGCTGACCCCTTCGAAATCATTGTCGAGACGACTCCAGCGCGTGACACAATGCATGTCGCAGCGCGTGATCTGCCGGGGGAAGCCCTGAATTTCCTTGATGGTGTAAGTGTTGGGCGCGGCGCAGAGTCCTCGGAACTCGAAGCGCCACGTGTCCGGGTCCACGACCGGCACGCGACCATAGTGCAGCACCGGCCACTTGCGAGTCTGTGACTGCCCCGGCGGGATTCGCTCGCGGTCGGTCGGTCGGACATCGAGGGTCGGGAGTTCGTCTGCCATCAGTTGCGGGGCTCAGGGTCTCAAGAACGATACTGCGGTCCGTCTCGCTGGCGTCAGTCGTGATGCCCGAAAAAGCAACTGCGGGCCTCGCACAGAGTCACAGTGCCACAGAGGGTTCGCTCGCGATCGGAGCGAACAGGGTTCACGCGGGGTCCGCGGGGAACCGCGGGGGAAAAACAAAGGCTTTTGGAACAGCGTCTCGCGAGTGCAGTTGCAACAGCAATTCGCAGTTGAACCTCCCCGCGGTTCCCCGCGGGCCCCGCGTGAAAACTGTTTGCCCCGATGCTGTTGAACTCTCTGTGACTCCGTGGCTCTGTGCGAGACACGCTGTGACGTCAGGTGGTCGGCTGTAGAATCGGCAGCATCGCTTCGAGATCGGCGCGCGAGGTGGCGACGGGGGTGAGGGAGAAGACTAGTGCGAACGCGGCGACGGTGGCGCGTTGCATGTCGGCGAACGATGGCGCGCCGGCACCCAGTTCCTGCAGCGTGCTTGTCATCACCACGTCGGCGATGCCGCAGGGGACGAAGAGGTCGAAGAACGAGAGATCGGTGTTGACGTTGAGTGCGAAGCCGTGTCGCGTGACCCAGTCGCGCGCGTGCACGCCGATCGACGCGATCTTGCGATCGTCGATCCAGACGCCGGTGTATTTCGTGACGCGGCCGGCGGCGAGTCCGACCGTCGCGAGCGCGACGATCAACGCCTCTTCGACCTGGCGCAGATACCAGTGCAGATCCTGGGTGTGCTGCTTGAGGTCGATGATCGGATATCCGACCAGTTGCCCCGGCCCATGAAACGTGGCGTCGCCGCCGCGCTCGATCTCGAACCGCTCCACACCGCGTGCGGCGAGCAGCGCCTCCGAGATCTGCAGGTTGTCACCCTTCGTCGAACGACCGAGCGTGACGACGTTCGGATGTTCGACCAGCAGGAGCACGTCATCCGGCACGGCGCTGGTGATGCGCGCCGCTGACACCGCCCGCTGGAGATCGAGCGCGTCGCTGAAGGCGAGGCACCCGAGATCCACCACCAGCAGGCGGCGTGCACTCACGCGTGCACCATCTTCCCCATCGAATCGAGCACCGCTTCCGCGATCGCCTCTGAGAGCGTCGGATGCGCGTGCACGGCGAGATCGATTTCCTCGACCGTGAACTCGTTTTCGCGTGCCACGACGATTTCGTGAATCAGTTCCGTCGCATGGGCACCGACGATGTGCGCGCCGAGAATCTCACCGTACTTCTCATCGCGGATGATCTTGACGAAGCCATCGGTCTCACCCGACGTGCGCGCGCGGCCGTTCGCCGAGAACGGGAACTTGCCGATCTTGTATGCGATACCCTTCGCCTTGACCTGCTCCTCGGTGAGGCCGATCGATGCGACTTCGGGATGGCAGTACGTACAGCTCGGAATGTTGCCGTAGTTGACGGGATGTGTGGGTTGACCGCCGAGCATGTCGGCGAGCACATGACCTTCGCGCTGCCCCTTGTGCGCGAGCATCTGATTGCCGGCCACGTCACCGATCGCGTACACACCTTTCACGTTCGTCTCGAACGTCTCGTTGATCGCGATGAAGCCACGATCCGACTTCTTGACCCCGAGCGCTTCAAGTCCGAAGCCCTCGGTGTTCGGGGCGCGACCGGCAGCAACAAGCACCTTGTCGACCGTCAACACACGTGGCTGCCCGGCCGATTCGAACGAGAGTGTGACGCTCTCCGCCTCGACCTTCGCGGCAGTGATCTTCGCGCCGGTCACCGATTCGATCCCACGCTTCTTGAAGGCGCGCGCCAGTTCAGCCGAGGCATCCGCATCCTCGATCGGCAGGATGCGTGCGGCGACCTCGATCATGGTGACCTGCGTGCCGAAGGCATTGAAGACGTCGGCGAATTCGCAGCCCACGGCGCCAGCGCCGACGACGACCATCGTCTTCGGCGCCGACGGCAGCACGAGCACGTCATCTGATGACAGCACGGTCGTCTTGTTCAATTCGAGGCCGACCTGCGGCAGGCCGCGCACCCGTGAACCGGTGGCGATCACGAGTGCTTTCGTCGCCGTATGCGATTCGACCTTGCCGTCACTGTTCTTCACTTCGACCGTGTTCGCATTGGCCACGCGTCCATTGCCGCGAATCCACGTGACCTTGTTCTTCTTGAAGAGAAATTCCACGCCCTTCGAATTCTGCGTGCTGACGGCGCGCGATCGCTGCATCGCCGGACCGAAATCGAAGGTCACGTCGCCGGTGGTGATGCCATGTTCGGCCATGTGTTTGACCTTCGTCGCCATCGACGCGCTTTCGAGCAACGATTTTGCCGGAATGCAGCCCCACAGCACGCAGGTACCGCCAAGCGCCTCGCGCTCGATGACGGCGACCTGAAGGCCAAGCTGCGCACTGCGAATGGCGCAGACGTACCCGGCGGGACCGCCGCCGAGGATGATGACGTCGAACGAAGCCATGACGATCTCACGTAGAGGATCGGGCGCCGGCTGCTGCCGCGCCGCTGACGACCGATCCATCACGGATTGGTCAGTCCGGGAAAGATGCCCAGTGTGTCCAGTCGACTCCAGTGCGGAGGCGACCGGATGGACTCAGGCGAACGGCGAGAGCAGGAGCAGTGGGACCGCCGCCGTGAGAAGTCCCGCAATGCCAGCGCGCAGCCAGCTGGCGTCGAAGGCGCGACGGTACGCAATCACGGCCCAGGGTGCGAGCCCGATTCCCACCAGCCACGAGTGGAATGCCGGCGAGACAATCGCGGCGCGCAGCGCGTTCCAGCTCGGCGAGAGCCCGTCGATCTGGCCGTGCTCGAGATACCTGAGCCTGCCGACGCCATTCCATGCCGCGCTGTACTCGAAACCGAAGCGTGTGATGAGCAACAGCAGCGGCACTGCGAAGCCCCACCAGATCACGAACCACGCAGCGAAATGTCCGGCGAACACGACCTCGCCCTTGTCATCCTGTCGATCAAAGGTGCGCAGCGCCGCGACCACGGCGAGCACACCGAACACCATCAGGGGAAACCAGAGCAGCGGGACATAGTCCATCGTCGTCGCGAGATCGCGCAGCAGATCCGGTGGCGTGTCAAGGGCCTGATTGACTGGCGCAGCGGCCACCAGTCCAGTCAGTACTTCCGCGGTCCGGTCGGTACCGATCGTGAGTGAGCGATCGGGCCGCGGTCGAAGCCCGCCAATCGCACTGACGATGGCGAACAGCACGAGCGCTGTGGTGACGATCACACTCGGATTGAAGTAGCGCCGACGCTGCCCGACGAGATACGCTGCCGTCAGTTCGCCGGGAGCCAGCACGAGTCCGGCGACGGTGCGTACCAACCGCGTGTTGCTCTCGAGCAACGCGGCGATGCCGTGCCCCCAGCGATCCGCGTGGGCGATCGGTGCGGCGAGACTGGCCGCAGCAATATCCTGCGTCGTGCGAGGTTTCCCGACGACCGTCACCGCAACTGCGGGTGGATGCGTCGGTGTCGCCACGGTATCGCGCTCGCTGCCTGCCTCGATGTCAGTCGGAGCGTGCGCCGCCTGCATTGGCACATCGACGAGCGCATCGGATTCGGTCGCGATCACGTCGAGTGCGCTCGGTGTGTTGCGCAGATAATCACTCAGTGACCGCCCGGCGAGATACACCGGCACTTCGATTGCACCGGGTGCATCCAGTCCCGGAATCAATTCCACATCGGTGGCGGGCAGATGTGTTGCGACATCCGTGCGCAACTCGGCGGGACTCAGCGCTCCGTCTGCGCGTGCGACGCCGAGCGACAGATGTTCCCATCGATGTTCCGGCGGCGCAACCCGCGACAGCGGTTGCGCCAGCTCGTCATCGTCGAGATCGAGCAGCGACGCGAGCGTGAACGGCCCGCGTGCTGCTTCACTCATCCCGACACCGCGATCAGCGGAAGCGCGCTCCTCCTCGTGATTGTCAGTCGTGCGCGTCGCGTCGGGCGCCATGAGACCTCATACCGGATAAGGCGATTCAGTACACGAGCATCAGCGGATTCTCGATCAGCCGACGCAAAGTCTGCAAGAACTGTGCGCCCAGCGCGCCGTCGATCACACGATGATCACAACTCATGGTGACGCGCATGCGCTTGCGCACTTCGACGGCACCATTGATCACCACCGCCTTGTCTTCCACGGCTCCAACCGCCAGGATGGCCGCCTCGGGGGGATTGATGATCGCCGTGAATTCATCGATGCCAAGCATGCCGAGATTGCTGACGGACATCGTCGCACCGGTGTATTCGTGCGGCTGCAACTTGCGATCGCGAGCGCGCTTGGCGAGTTCGCGCGCCTCCGTGCTGATCTCTGACAGGCCCTTCGTATCCGCATCGAAGATCACGGGCGTGATGAGGCCCTCCGGAATCGCGACGGCCATGCCGACGTGCACTCGATGATGCTGACGGATCTTGTCGCCCATCCAGTGTGAGTTCACCTCCGGATGGCGCGTCAGTGCGACAGCAACCGCCTTGAGGATGATGTCATTGACGCTGACCTTGTACTCCGGCCCGATCGCGGCCATCGCAGCACGCATGTCGGTGACGCGCGCGAGATCGTATTCCGCCGTGAGATAGAACGTCGGCACCGGTCCGATGGACTCGGCCAATCGGCGCGCAATCGTCTTGCGAATCTGCGTCAGCGGCTGATCGGTGAAATCGCTCGCGGTTGCCGTCGGTGCGGATGGGCGAGCGCCAGCGAGCAGCGCCGCACCACCGGACATCGCTTCTTCCACGTCGCGCTTGATGATGCGACCGCCCGGACCCGAACCGCGCACCTGTGCGATGTCGAGTCCGCGCTCACTCGCCATGCGACGCGCGAGCGGTGACGCGAGCTGCCGACCACCGGTATCGCTGGCGTGCAACGCCTGTTCGGACGCGTGATGATCCACGGCGGGCATCGCCGTGCGCGGCGCGCTGGGCGCGGGCGGCGCCGCCGGTGGGGCAGGGGCAGCGGGTGCAGCTGCGACGGGTGGCGCGGCCGCCGGTGCAGCGGCGGGTGCAGCACTCGCAGCGGGTGCCGCAGGCGCCGCACCACTCGTCAGCGCGCTGATGTCTTCATCCGCCGCCGCGATGACACCGATCAACTGCCCGACCGGCGTCGTCGTGTTCTCCGGAATGAGGCGTGCGCGCAGCACGCCGTCACCACGCGCGACGAGCTCCATGATCGCCTTGTCGGTCTCGACTTCCGCGAGCACGTCGCCGCTCTTCACGGCGTCGCCCTCGTTCTTGTTCCACTTCACCAGGCGCCCTTCTTCCATGGTCGGAGAGAGCGCTTCCATCATCACCTTGGTGGCCATCGTCAGAGTCCGTCGTGAAGGATCAGTCGAGATACAGAGCGCGGCGGACCGCGGCGATGGTCTTCGGCATATCGGCCTTGGCCGCTTTTTCGAGCCCCTTGGCATACGGCATCGGCGCGTCGGCCTGCGTGACGCGGATCACCGGTGAATCGAGATCATCGAAACACTCGCGCTGCACCAGATCCGTGATCTGCGCACCGACGCCGGCGAAGTACCAGCCTTCCTCGAGCACGACACAACGGTTCGTCTTGCGCACACTGTCGATGATCGCGCGTTCGTCGAGCGGACGGATGCTGCGCAGGTCCACGACATCGATCGTGATGCCATCCTTCGCCAGCTGATCGGCCGCCGCCATCGCGACGAGCACCTGCTTGCCCCATGTCACGATGGTCGCGTGTTCACCCTTGCGCTTCAGGTCCGCGACGCCGAGTGGCACGATGTATTCACCGTCCGGTACTTCACCCTTGTTGTTGTACAACATTTCGCCTTCCAGCACACACACCGGATTGTCATCACGGATCGCAGCCTTGAGCAGTCCCTTCGCGTCGTACGGCGTGCCCGGTGCGACCACCTTGAGCCCCGGGATGTGTGCGAGCCAGCTTTCCCACGCCTGACTGTGCTGCGCACCGAGCTGCAGCGCGGCGCCATTGGGCCCGCGGAACACCATCGGAATGTTGAACTGGCCGCCCGACATGTAGAGCATCTTCGCGGCCGCGTTCACCACCTGATCGAGCGCCAGCAATGCGAAGTTCCACGTCATGAACTCGATGACCGGACGCAGACCGACCATCGCCGCGCCGACACCGACACCGGCGAATCCGAGTTCCGTGATGGGCGTGTCCACCACGCGCATTTCACCGAATTCCTGCAGCAAACCTTTCGACACCTTGTATGCGCCCTGGTACACACCGACTTCCTCACCCATCAGGAAGACGCGTGCATCACGCTGCATCTCTTCACGGAGCGCCTGGTTGAGCGCGTCACGATATGTGATGATGGCCATGCTTCAGCTCCACGCCCCGGCAGTGTTGCCGGTGTCGCTGGTGGTATCGACGTACACGTTTTCCATCAGCGCTTCGAGTGGTGGTTCCGGGCTCGCTTCGGCAAAGTCCCATGCATCCTGGACGATCGCCTTGAGTTCCGTGTCGAGTTCCTGCATGACCTGCTCGGTCAACGTGCCGCGTTCTTCCATGTGTGCACGCAGCAGAGCGATCGGATCGCGCTTGAGATACTCGTCGAGTTCAGCCTTGCTGCGATAGGTGCCGCTGACCGCATCGGACATCGAGTGGCCCATGAACCGGTACGTGCGCATCTCGAGCAGCGTCGGACTCTGATCGGTGCGTGCACGGGTCACCGCCTCGTCGATCGCGGCCCGGACGGCCAGCACGTCCTGACCATCCACCACGCCGCGATGCATGTCGTAGCTGCTGGCGCGCTGATAGATGTCGTTGATGGCCGACGCGCGCTCGACGGCCGTCCCCATGCCGTATCGATTGTTCTCGATGATGAAGATCACCGGCAGCTTCCAGAGCGCCGCCATGTTGAGCGATTCGTGGAATGCGCCATTGTTCACCGCCGCTTCACCGAAGAAGCAGCAGATCACCTGATCGCCGCCGCGATACTTGATCGCGAAGCCGACGCCGGTCGCGATCGGCAGATGCCCGCCGACGATGCCGTGGCCGCCGAGAAATCCGGTCGCCTTGTCGAACATATGCATCGAGCCGCCCTTGCCACCGGCGCAGCCGTCAACGCGTCCGAAGAGCTCCGCCATCACCGATCGTGGCGTCAGCCCACGCGCCAGCGCCTGACCATGATCACGGTAGGTGGTGATCATGTAGTCGTCGGGCCGAAGGTGACTGAGCGTGCCGGTGCTCACCGCCTCCTGCCCGATGTAGAGGTGGCAGAAGCCGCCGATTCGGCCGATGGCATACGCCTCGGCGCATCGCTCCTCGAAGCGACGCTGCAACAGCATCGACCGGAGCAGGGACATGTGGAGTGTGCGCTCGGCATCAGGCGCCGCAGCGGCGATGGGTGCGGCGGGCTTCGGCGAGGCTTTCGCCGCGGTGGTGCGCTTGGCCATGGGATGGTTGCGACAGTGGGTTGAACGACGAAGTCACGCCGCCGCACGTGTGAGGTTCACGTGTGGCTCGTGATGTCTGGACGCTCCCTACTGTGAGCGACGCAAGGCACTGACAGCGATCACGCGCCGCGTCTACTTCGCAGCACCGATCGGGACAACAAAACGCGTCAGCCGACGGCGGCCGCCTGCACTTGCTCCCACGCGTGATACGATGATCGCACGAGGGGACCACTTTCGACATGCCGGAACCCGAGTGACATGCCCACTTCGTACAGGTGACGGAACTCGTCGGGCGTGTAGTAGCGGTCGAGAGCGATGTGACTCTCGGACGGCTTGAGGTACTGGCCGAGCGTGAGGATGTCGACATCCACCGCGCGCAGATCCTTCATGACCTCAATCACTTCCTCGATCGTCTCGCTCATGCCGAGAATGATGCCGGTCTTGGTGAGAATGTCCGGCGCGTGGGCCTTGGCGATGCGGAAGATGTTGATCACCCGCTCGTAGCGGCCGCCCGGACGCGCCTTCTTGTAGAGGCGCGGGACCGTCTCGGTGTTGTGATTGTAGATCTCCGGACGCGCGTCGAGGACGTGCTCGATGGCGTCCCTGCTGCCCTGAAAATCAGGCACCAGCACTTCAACGCTGCAGCCGGGCACCTTCTCGTGAATCAGCCGGATCACTTCGTGGAAGTGATGCGAGCCGAAGTCGGGCAGGTCGTCGCGATCGACCGACGTGATCACGGCATGCCGCAGGCTCATCGACGCAACGGCCGATGCGACCTTTTCGGGCTCCGCCAGATCGAAGCTCGGCGGCCGGCCGTGCGCGACGGCGCAGTAGGCACAATTGCGGGTACAGACGTCGCCCAGAATCATGAACGTGGCGGTGCCATGATCCCAGCACTCGCCGATGTTCGGACAATGCGCTTCTTCACAAACGGTGTGCAGTCCCAGCTCACGCATCATCCCTTTGATGCGGAGATAGTTCTCGCCCCCGGGGGCCTTGACCTTGAGCCAGCTGGGCTTGCGTTCCGGCAGAGGCTCGGACCGATGACGGCCGAGGATCTGGTACAAATGATCTTGCATGATCCGGCGTCCTGGGACAGCGCCTCGAGTGGGACGGGAGCGTCGACGAGACGCCGCTCTACCGCCGTCGCGCCGAGGGCGCTGTCCGGTGTGGGGGAGAAGTTAGAGGGGCGGGAAACGGTACGGAAGGCGTGGTAACCTTCTAAATAAAGAAGTCAGGTTACGCGCGTGAGGCGCCGTTTTTTGGAGCCCGTCGCGCTAAAACCGTAACGGGCTGAAAGGGGTCGGGTCGGTTGGGAGCGGCGCGTCCGTGACCATGCTGGCGATGAGTTTCCCGGTGAGCGGCGCGAGCAGGATGCCGTTCTTGCCATGACCACAGGCGTAGAGCACCGAGGGGTGCTCGGGGTCCGGACCGATGATCGGGAGGCCATCACGAGTCATCGGGCGGAGTCCGGCCCAGGTGCTGAGCATGCCGGCGGTGCCCAGTGACGGCAGGATGGCGGCGGCCAGCGCGCGGATCTGCTGGACGCCTTCTGGGGTGTGGGCGGCGTCAAATCCGGTGTGCTCCTCGGTGCCGCCGATGATGGTCCGGCCGTCGCCGCGCGGGATGGCGTAGCCCTGACCGAGCATCACCACGTGGCGCAGTGCCTTGCTGGCGACCGACATGAGCTGTCCGCGAACTGGTGCGACGGGCAGATGCATCGGGACACCAGCGAGGGCGCCGGACCAGGCGCCCGCCGCGACGACCACACGCATCGCGGAGATGGTCGTCGTCGTGAGCGTCGGTGTGTCGAGCAGTGTGAGCGACACCGCTTCGTCGGGGCGGCCGGGCGCGATGGCAGTGACGGTCTGCGGCATGACGCGAACATGGACGTGTTTGCCGACCGCGTGTTTGAGTGCCTTGAGCAGGACGAGCGGGTTCAGCGCACCATCATGCCGGAAGTGCAGGGCACCCAGCGCATGCGTGAGCTGTGGCTCCAACGCCGTGAGTTCATTGGCATCGAGCCAAGTGACATCGCCGCCAGCGGTGGCGCGCAGCCGCTCTGCGTCATGGATGGTCGGAGCGAGCTCGAGCACGCCGTTCCGGTTAAGCGGCACGGGAACACCCGTGCGCTCGCCGAGTGCCGTGGCGTAGGCGGGCCAGAGATCGCGCGCTGTGCGCATCATGTCGCGCGTGGACGCCTGTGCGAAGCCATGGCCGGTGTCGAGGATGCCGCCGGCCGCGGGCGATGCTTCACCGGCGCGTGCGTCGGCGATCAGCACGACATCGAGACCGGCGTCGGCAAGTGCGAGCGTGCTCGCGAGACCTGCGACACCGGCGCCGATGACGGCGATGTCAGCGCTGGTGTGACTCACGGTGTGTCAGTGGTAGAGTGCATGCAGGGGAATATCGCCGGTCCCGAAACCTTGAGCGGGGTGCGTGCGTATTCTGGACAGGACTTCCCGGAGGGGATGAAAATGCTGAAGACAATCTTCACAATTGGTGTGGTCGCGCTGCTCGGTCTGTTCGCTCTGAAGCTGATCGGCGTGCTGTTTTTCCCGCTGATCGGATTGGCGGTCAAGATTCTGCTCATTGGCGCAGTGGTCTACGGCGTGATGCTGGTGGTGGCACCCGGTGCGGCGCGCCGGCTTCGCGACAAAGTGAACTCGCCGCGCACGTACTGAAGCGCTCGATGGGTCAGCACGGAGGGCGGACCGAAGCTGGTCCGCCCTTCTGCATTTCTACAGCGTTCCGGGAAAAATTTTCACGCGGGGCTCGCGGGGGACGCGGGGAAAAAGCAAATGCTTTTGAAACTGCGCTCGCGAGACGCTGTTTCAAAAGCATTTTGCCGTTGCTCTTCCCCGCGTCCCTCGCGGGCCCCGCGTGAAAACTGTTCGGTGAATGCTGTAGAAGCCGCGAGTCGTCCGGTGCGATCAGCGACGGTGCCTGGCGATGCCGCGGTCGATGGCGGCGAGAGTACCGAGCGCGGAGCGAGACCACGAGTATTTCGCGGACTGGATAGCACCGGCACGCGTCAGCGAACGGCGCAACGTGTCGTCGTCGAGCAGGCGCGTGACCTGTGCGGCGAGGGCGCGTGGGTCGTGCGGCGGGAAGTAGAGCACGGCGTCGCTACCGACTTCCGGCATCGTGCTCACATCCGAGCAGATCACCACGCCGCCGACGGTCATCGCTTCGAGTACCGGCAATCCGAATCCTTCGTACAGCGACGGGAACACGAGTGCGGTGGCGCGGGCATAAAGCGCGGCGAGTTCGTCATCACGCACAAACCCCGCGTGTCGCAACCAGCTCGGCAACACATCACCAGGCTTGAAGCCATGGATGCCGCGCGGTCCGCACAACACGAGCGGAATGGCGCGCCCCTCGGCGTCGAGCAACCGCATCGCGTCATACAACACGCCGAGATTCTTGCGCGGCTCCTGCGAGCCCACCGCGAGCAGGAATGGGCCGCGCACCTCGAGTTTCTGCAGCAGGCCGTCGACGAGCGATGGATCCGCCGCACGAAAGTCGTCAGCCGCATGTGGCACCACGCTGATGCGTTCCGGCGCCACGCCAAACGTCGACGTCAACTCTTCGCCCGATCGGGTGGCGCCGGTGATGATCTGGTTGGCTGCCGCGCACGTGCGGGTGTAGCGGTGTCTGGCGCGCGCCCGCTTGTAGAACTTCCACCACCGCCCGTCCAGCTGTAGCATCGGGAAAAGATCGTGTACCGTCGGCACGATTGCGCCCGTCCGCGGACGATGGGTGACGAAGTTGCACGGGTACCACGCCGCATCACAGTCCGTCGATGCCATCTCGCTGGCGGGACGCACAGTGGCGCGCTCCATGATGTGCGAGAGTGCGCCCAGCTGTTCAGTGAGCGGCGCGACGTCGGCGGCGTTCTTCGCGAAGATCGTGTAGCGCAGATCGGCGCGATGCGCTGGCATCGCCGACAGCAGACTGCGCGCATACCGTCCCATGCCGCGCATGTTGCGTGTCAGCGCGATCGCCTCGACGGCGAGATGCATGCGCGTCCGCCTTGGATCAGTTGCCGCGAATCAGCGCGGCGCCTGTCGACGGTCGGTACTCGCGCAGATACAGATTGAGCGATCCGATGGGCAGCGACGACTTCATCTGCAGCATCACGCGCGCGGAGTCGTCGGAGAGCCACACCTGCGCCTTGCCGCCTTCGCTGAAGAGGCCTTTCGACTTGATGATCGGCTGGATCACGATCGCATTGAATTCGCCAGCGGGCACCTTGATGCGTTCCTTGCGCAGCACGATGATGCGCACCGGATTGCGGTCGGGTCGGAAGTACCGGTTGAACTCGTAGGTGCGGCCGACTTCGAGTGGCACGCGTCGCACGAAATAGAGAAAACTGCCGTCATCGAGCGGATTCGCGAGCCCGGGTTCCTCGGGCTTCGCATCCTGCGAAAACGTCTTCCTCTCCGGGAAGAATTCGAAGTTGCGCTCGCGATCCTTGGACCCTTCCGACAGGTCCTGCTTGTGCCGCAGCGACACGAAGCGCGCGGTGTCGATCCAACTCTCGAGCACGTCGTTGACGTGATAAAAGAACGTGCCGCCTTTCACGACGAAGCGCACATGCAGCGCGTTGATGCCGCGTACCGGCGTGTAGCCGACGGCTTCCATGAAACCGCTGCCGACCTTGACGGCGCTGAATTTCACGTCGAAGACGAGGCGCTCCCCGATCTGCGGATTGCGCGGCGTTTCATCGATGACGGCCTCCTGGAGGGGAGGCTCCACCGGTGGCGGAGCGCCAGTGCGACCGGCGCCGGACAGACCGACGAGCAGCCCCAACAGCGAGGTGATTCGAACAAGCACCACGAGCGACATCCTTTGCTGAGTGACGACGGCGTTACGCCGCCGGAGGCTCGGCGGCGGGAGGTGAGGCGTTGTCGGGAGCAGCACCGTCCGGGCCACCCGGGCGACGGCCACGACGGCGACGGCGGTTGCGCCGCTTGCGATGCGCTCCCTCGCCTGCTTGTTCGTCACCGCCGACGCCAGACTCGACCGTGGTCGTGTCATCACCGCCTGCCTCTTCCTCACCCTCGCCGTCGTCGGACGTTCCCGATTCTGTCTCGTCGCCGTCGCCGGAATGCGCTTCGGTCGTGCCGACATGGACGCCAGCCGTTGCCGTGCCGTCCGCTGCTGCGGCGCCGCGCTCGCGGCGAGATCGACGGCGACGCCGGCGCGATTTCTTCTCGGAGGCTGGCGTGTCAGATGCAGGCGTGCCGCCGTCGACTTCACCCGGTGCAGGCATCGCTGCGTTCACGACGAGTTCGGTATCCGGTTCGTCGACTGCAGGCGGCGCCGCGGCGATGCGCTCTTCCCGCGCGGGGCGCTCGGGCCGCGGCGGTCGCGGCTCGCGGGGTGGACGTTCGGTGTGCTCCGGTCGAGGCTGACGCTCCTCACCGCGCAGTGCGCGTTCCTCGCGAGCGCCGCGGGCTTCCTTCGGCAGCCGTTCTTCGCGAGCGGGACGTTCGTCCCGCTGGGGTCGGGTCGCTGGCCCCTCCGCGCCGCCGCGCGGCTCGCTGACCTCGCGTGGCGAACGGCCACCTCGCTCCGGGCGCCCGGCCGCACGATCGACGCGTTCCGACGGCACCAGGCGCGCGCCGCGCTCGAGAGGCAATGACACGGCTGCCGATTCAGCCGGAGTACGGCTGGCCGGCTCTGCGGTGGGCTTGCTGCCGGGCGACGGTCGTATGGTGCCGCGCGCGGATCGCGCCCAGTGAAACAGCGCCACAACATCCGGCCAGCCGCGACGACGTGAGGCACGCTGGCGCACGTCATAGCGGGGCGCGAATTCGACGTTTTCAATCCGTCGCGAAAACGGCGTGACGTTGAGCGCAAAATCGATGTTGGCCGCCCACCCCTCACCAGCACAGACAGGGCGTGCGCCGAGTGCCTTGAGCAGCTCGCGCAACACCGAGATGCGCACGAGCCGGAAGCCGGTGAACGGATCGGCGACTGGCGGGAGTCGGAGAAACGGCTTGACGGCCCAGCGTCCCCAGCGGCGCAGACGGCGCTCATCGTGCGGTGTGGCGTCAGACATCGTGCGGTGCACCGCGACGAGATCGGCCCCACCTTCGAATCGTTTCACCAGCTCGGGCAGATGCTCCGGCGACTCGGTGAAGTCGCCCTGGAGCAGCACCATCGCGTCGCGTCGGGCGTATTCGTCGTCAGCGGCCACATGTCGCACGAGCGCGTCGATGCTGGCCGCATACCCGCGGTGCGCGGCACCACGCAGCACCGTGAGGGGCATGACCGACTGATACGGCTCGAGAACCTCGCCGGTCCCGTCCGTGCTCGCGTCGTCGTACACGACGACGTCGTATTCCCGGGAGAAGCCCTGAAACACCGATCGCAGGCGCCAGAGCAGCACGCCGATGGTGGTGGCCTCGTTGTGGACCGGGATGCAGATGCGAAGCACGTCGGACGGGTGGGCGGGAATGCGAAAAGATTCACCGGGAATCTAACCCCGCACCGACCCTGACGCACGCCGTCAGCACTCCTCTGCGACGAGCGCTGCAACATGTGAAATGCACCGCGGCTGTTGCGTGGACTTGGCAACGTGCGTCGGTCGAGTGTATCCGATACTCAGGCGCACGTGCTCAGGCACACTCGACCGCACCTCCCCACGCTGGCATGGAGAACGCGACGGATGATCCAGGCGGACCTTCGGCACACACTCACGCGCAACGATGCGCAGCTGGCGCTGCATCTGGTGGCACGCGATTCGGCGCGCGATTTCTCCAACGCCGAGGAAGCGTTGCGACAGGAGGGTATCGATGCCCTGCTCGATGATGCGCGACTGCTGACCGCACTGACCGCCGACTCACGCGCGGCACACGCGTCGCTGCCGATGTTCGTGTACGTCGTGGTGCGCCACTCGTTGCGCGACGTCGGTGAACCGGAGCGCGCGGTCGCGGATTACGTCGCGAGTGTGGTGGTGCACTTTGCGTCGCACGATCGTGCATGGCGCATCGCGGTGCAGGATGACGAGACGTACGACACGCTGAGTGCATTGCTGGCCGATGCGACGACGGGAGATGCGAAGCGCACATTTCTCGTGCGGCAGCATCTGGCGAACTATGCGCTTTGGTTGTCAGGACTGTTCCCCGATCACGTGACGCTCCGCAAGTGGCGACGCGGCGGTCCGGATCTGTCGTACTACGACGAGATGGGACGCCAGGGTTTTCTGCTCGCGGCGGAGCATCGTCTGGCTGACAGTACCGGCCTCAAACCGGTGTTTGCGCGCGCGGCGGGGGAATTCCCGTTGATCCGCCAGGCGCTGAATCGTGTCAGCGACCATCTGCTGTTCCCAGGCCAGCATTCGCCGGAGCGGCTGCTGCGGCAGGTCAGTGACGAGGCGCGCTGGCGCCGTGCGTCCTGAGCGTGTAGCGGTGGGACTGGTCCCGCGGGAGTAGTTGCGGCAAGGCCGGCCGTGGGGGTACTCTGGCCGGAGGTTGCAGGTCGTCCCGCTCCCGTTGCCCCGCAGACCGGTGTCGTCGTTCAGCAATCCCTCGTCACGCCGCCAGCTGGCGGAGATGAAGCACACGCTGGCGCTGGCCCGCGTTGCGCGCGATGACGTGCGTGCGGCGTACGCGGCGTCGATGCAGAAGCTGGAAGGGGCACGCACCGAGCTGGCCACGATCGTGCGCCGCGGCGCACTGGCCCGGCAGATCGACGATCAGGAAACCGTGGCCGTCGCGGAGCGGTTCGCGGAGACGCAGCGCAACACGATTGCGATTTTCGAACGCAAGGTGGCGGTGCAGCATGATGAGCTGGTGCTGTCGGAGCGCACCGTCAGCGACATGGAGGCGGAGCTGCGCGCAGTGACCGGCATCGGTCCGACGCCGACCGATCACGCCGCCGACGGCACGTCCGGTGAACCGAGCGCCGATTCCTCAGACTATCGCCCGCTGGACGACGCAGCGCGCGTGCAATCGGCCGATGATCGATTGGCGGAACTGAAACGCAGAATGGGTCGCGCGTAATGCAGCTCGTACCCCGATGCGTCGCGTGTGCCGTCGCGACGGTGCTGGCGACTCGGTGCGGCGCACAATCGATCCCGACCGACTCCGCGCTCAAGCGCTGCATCGGTCAGCGGATCACGAAAATCTCGATCGAACCGATCGGACCCGAGTTCGGCGGCGCGTCGGCCTCGTCGCACCTGGTGACGGGGCTCGTGCGCAAATTCCACGTCGACACACGCACCCGTGTGATCCGGGAGTTCGTGCAGATGAAGGAAGGCGAGATCTGCACCGAGATCAAACGTCGCGAAACGGAACGTGTGTTGCGCGCGCAGTGGTTCATCCAGGATGCGCGCGTGCTGGTGTATCCGGACAAGGATGGCGTGCAGCTGATCGTGACGACGGTGGATGAAGTCGCGGTGATCGCGAGTGCGTCGACCAGTGGCGCAGTGCTCAGGGCCGCGTCGTTCGGCAGCGCGAACCTGATGGGTCGCGGCCTGTTGTTCGAGGCGGGATGGCGTGATAACGGCGGCCTGCGCGACGGACGCTCGCTGCGCATCCGATCCGCGATCACATTCGGTCGCCCGATTCAGACCAGTCTGACCTGGAACCGCTACGGGCTTGGGAACCGTGCCGATCTCGAGATGCGGTATCCGTTTTTCACTGACCTGCAGCGCTACGGCTTTCGTGCGATCATCGGCAAGGACGACGACTATGTGCGATTCCTGCGCGACTCCGGTGATCTGCCGTTCCAGCGTGTGTCGCGCACGTTCGGATCGATCGGTGGCGTGGCGCGCATCGGACATCCCGGCTTTCTGCTGCTGGCCGGGCCAAGCCTCAGCTATGACGATGAAAACATCGGGCAGGCGGTGATCGTGACAGACAGCGGCGCCTTTCCGTTCGGGACACCGCTGCCCGTGCTGCCCGCGCCGCCGCAAAGTGCGACGCGCATCAATCTGCTGATCGGCGGTCGCGCGATGCGCTTTCTGCCGGTGGAAGGATTCGACGCCATCACCGGTGTGCAGGACCTCCGCATCGGCGTGCAATTCGGAGGACAGTTCGGACGGCCAGTGAAACTCGGTGGCATCAGCACGGCCGACTACTTCGCGTCCGGCGACATCTACGGCGGGTGGGGAACGCCGAAAGTCTTTCTCGGAACGGAATGGAATTTCTCCGGCCGCAAATCGCAATCGCGATGGGATGGACGACTGATCAGCGGACGCTCAGCGATCTACATCAAGCCAGCGAAAAAAACGACGACGATCGTGTCGACCGAGTTCACCGGCGGCAAGGATGTGCGCGTACCGTTTCAGGTGCCACTCGGCCAATCGTCGCGCGGGCTGCGTGGCTTCCGCCGTTCATACGACGCCGGCGGCAGTCGATTCATCCTGCGGGGTGAACAGCGTCAGGCGATCGGACGTCCGTGGGGTTTTGCTGATGTCGGCGCACTCGTGTTCGGCGAAACGGGTCGCGTGTGGGCTGGTCGTGTGCCATTTGGTGTCACCACGCCGTGGCGCGCCTCGGTTGGCACCGGAGTGCTGCTCTCCGTGCCGCCGCGTTCGCGGCGCATGTATCGACTCGATCTGGCGTACGCACTCAATCCCGACACGCGCTCAAAGCACTGGGAATTCCGACTGACGTCCGGCAACTTCACGCGCACGTTCTGGCAGGATCCGGATGAATCGAGGCGTGCGCGCGAGCGGTCGCTGATCTCGAATCTGTTTTCGTTCTAGAAACTGCCTGGTGGGGATAGCGCGGGGAGGTCGGAGAGTGCGTCGGTTGCAACGTGCGGTGCTGATCGCAGCATCTCTGACTTTTTTGGGCGAAGAGCTCGGGGAGCGCACTGAGTGCGTGGCTTGCGACGTTCGGTGTAGCGCGCGACATCGCTGAATTTTTTGGAACTGCTGTCACCAAAAATTTTTGGCGCGCGATGGGCAGAGCGTTGCTACGCGAACACTCCGTGAGCTCCGTGCGCTCCGCCTCCAAAGCAGGTGACGATGCCCCGCCACGAGACGAGGCCGGAGCAACGCGCACTCTCCGGCCTCCCCGACCTCTACATCCAAAGGCTGGTGCGAATGCTGTAGAAGCTGGCGTCAGGCCGCCGCCACGCTGCGCGTGAGTTTGCGGAGGAGAGGGACGCAGAGCAGCATCACGAGTCCGGCGCCCCATGCGGTGGCGGTGGGGATGGTGAAGAAGGTCGCGCGACTCGGGATTTCGTCGATCAGGCCGGCCAGGAATCCGCCGAGAAAATTCGCGGCCGAGATGGCGAGGAACCATGTGCCCATCAGCAACGACACGAATTGCGCCGGCGCAACTTTGGTCACGTAGCTGAGGCCCACCGGGTACAACGCGATTTCACCGAGACTGTGACAGACGTACGCACCGATCAACCAGAAGGGCGACACTTTCGAGCCTGCATCGACGGCCTGACCGGCGAAGTAGAGTAGAAAGAAACCGAGGCCGGCGAGGAAGAGGCCGTACACCATCTTCATCGTCGTCGCAGGTTCCTTGTTGCGCTTCTGCAGGAACAGCCAGAACCCGGCCGCGAACGGCCCGAGCAGGATGATGCAGAGTGGCTGAATGCTCTGGAACCAGCTCGCGGGAAAGCGATCCATCCCGAACAGCCAGGCACCTTTCGTGAGATCCGTGTCGCGATCCGCAAACAGTGTCAGCGAACTGCCGGCCTGCTCGAACACGAGCCAGAAGAAGACGACGAAGGTGGACACCATCACCAACGCCCAGACGCGCTCTCGTTCTTCGCCCTTCGTGCCGAGGATGGCGACGGTGAACGCGGCGCCGATGATGAGGCCGTACAACATCGACATCAATCCGGACAACGAAAACAGCCACGCCGGAATACCGATCGCCGACCAGGTGCCGATCGACGCGAGGGTGGAGATGATCACGCCACCAGTCGCACCAAGCACTGCGTTGCGCGTGTAGGACGGAATGCCGAGTTCACCGGCTTCGGCGGCAATCTCCGCATCACGTGCGTGATCGGGCGCCATGCCGATGCCCGGCAGGTACTTGTCGCGGCCAAGCAGATACACAATCAGGCCGAGCACCATCCCAACGCCGGCCGCACCGAATCCGAGGTGCCAGCCGAAACGTTCGTCCTCGGCGAGAAAGCCGCAGATCAGCGGCGCGAGAAAGGCACCGAAGTTGAAACAGCTGTAGAAGATGGTGAAGCCGGCGTCGCGACGCGGATCACCCTTCGCATACAACTGGCCGACCATCGTGGACACGTTCGGCTTGAAGAAACCGGTGCCGATGACGACGAAGATCAACCCGGCATAGAAAAACGTCATGCTGTTGACCGCGAGCAGAAAATGCCCGATCGCAATGATCACGCCGCCGATCACCAGCGACCGCCGCGTGCCGATGAAGCGATCGGCGATGTAGCCTCCGATCATCGGCGTCAGGTACACCGCTCCGGTGTAGGCACCGTACAAGCGCGACGCATCCTGTCCGCTCCAGTGCAGCGATTTCGTGAGATAGAGCACGAGGATCGCGCGCATGCCGTAATACGAGAAGCGCTCCCACATCTCGGCGGCGGCGAGCAGGCCGAGGCCGCGCGGGTGACCGAAGAACGCGCGGTCGCTCGATGCAATCGAGGCGGGCGCAGGGGCTGAAGAAGCTGGGGGCACGGCGATCAGGTCGCGGGAGAGACAGCGGCCCGGCGACTGCGGAGTGCCGCGGCCGGGAGAAAGAAGTCCGATGTACCAGCGGGCTGCTTGATGCAGGCCGCCCAGTGCCCCGGTGCCTTCTCTTCGAGCACCGGCACCGATTGGGTACACGCGACGTCCTTGTCCGGATGAAAACACCGCGGATGAAACACACATCCGCTCGGCGGATTGGCCGGCGACGGCGGATCACCCTCGAGCACGATGCGATCGCGCGGAGCGAGGGGATCCGGCAAGGGAATCGCGCTCAGCAGCGCTTGCGTATACGGCATGATTGGCGCCGCGAACAACGTCTCGGCCGTCGCCATTTCCACGATGCGCCCGAGATACATGACCGCAACACGCGTCGCGAGATGTTCGACCACGCCGAGATCGTGCGCGATGAACAGATAGGTCAGCCCGCGGTCGCGCTGCAGGTCCTGCAGCAGGTTGATCACCTGCGCCTGCACCGATACGTCGAGCGCCGACACCGGCTCGTCGAGCACGATGAACTTCGGTTCGACGGCCAATGCGCGTGCGATGCCGACACGCTGCCGCTGGCCGCCGGAGAATTCGTGCGGATATCGCTTCGTCCATTCAGGGCGAAGGCCGACTTCGTCGAGCAGCGACTGCACACGCTTGTCCGCCGCTGCGCCTTCGGCGAGTTCGTGAATGATCAACCCTTCCTTCACGGTGTCGCCAATCGTCATGCGCGGATTGAGCGACGCGTACGGATCCTGGAAGACCAACTGGATGTGGCGACGCATCCTCCGCAGCTCGGTACCGCGCAGCGTGCGCAGATTCACGCCGTCGAACGTGATCTGGCCGGCGGTCGGTTCGATGAGCCGCAGAATGCAGCGACCCGTGGTCGTCTTGCCGCACCCCGATTCGCCGACGACGGCGAGCGTTTCACCTGCCGCGACATCGAACGACACATCGGTCACGGCACGCACGCTGCCCTGCACACGATTCAGAATCCCGCCGCGGATCGGGAATTCCTTCGAGAGTCCGCGAACACTGAGAAGGGGCGCCGTCATGAGGTCTGCTGGGGACGGAGTTCCTGAGCTCGTGGGGACGGAGTTCCCGAGCTCATGGGGACGGAGTTCCTGATCTCAGGAACTCCGTCCCCATTTCGACGTTCCGGCTCGGTCACAAGATGACAGCGCGACGAGCGCCCGTCGCCCAATTGATGCAGCGGCGGCGCTTCGGCGGTGCATTTGCTCCACGCATAGCTGCAGCGATCCGCGAACCGACATCCCTTCGGCCACGCGCCGGGCGGCGGCACTGTGCCGGGAATCGTCGTCAGGCGTTGGTGTCGAGTTCCCGCGCGCGGCATCGCGGCCATCAGCCCCTGCGTGTACGGATGCTGCGGCGCCGCGAACAGCGCCGTGACCGGCGCTTCTTCCACGATCTGGCCGGCATACATCACTGCCACGCGTTGCGCCGATTCTGCCACCACGCCGAGATCATGTGTGATCAGCAGCATCGACGCGCCACGCGCCTGCTGGGCCTCGCGCAACAGATCGAGCAACTGCGCCTGAATCGTGACATCGAGTGCCGTGGTCGGTTCATCGGCGATCAGTAGCGAGGGATTCATGACCAGTGCCATCGCGATCATCACGCGCTGACGCATACCGCCGGACAACTGATGCGGAAACTGTTTCGCCCGAATCTCCGGCGACGGAATGCCGACGGCGCCGAGCATCGCCACCGCACGATCCCAGGCCGCACTGCGACTGCCATCGGTATGTGTGCGCACTACCTCGGCGATCTGCTCACCCGCCGAATACACGGGATTGAGCGCCGTCATCGGTTCCTGAAAAATCATCGCCGCCTGCTTGCCACGAATGCCGCGCAATTCCTTGTCGCCGAGCGTCAGCACGTCGCGGCCATCGAACAGAATGTAGCTGCCAGGTTCGATGCGACCCGGTGCGTCGATCAAACGCAGAATCGTGAGTGCGGTGAGCGACTTTCCGCATCCGCTTTCGCCAACCAGCGCCAGCGTTTCACCGCGCGCGATGTCGAATGACACGCCGTCAACCGGCGTGATCATTCCGTCAGCGGTCCGAAACGTGACGCGAACATCGCGCAACGAGAGCAGGGGATCGGTCATGGGGCTGCGCGGGTCGGTCATGTGTTGGGAAGCTGCCGGGGAGCCAGCGCGTCGCGCAACCCGTCACCGAGCGCGCTCACAGCGAGAACGACGAGTACGAGGCATAATCCGGGTGCCAGAGACACCCATGGCGCACTGGCGATGAATTCTCTGCCATCGCCGATAATGTTGCCCCAACTGGCCTGCGGCGGCTGCACGCCGATGCCGAGCCAGCTCAGACCCGCCTCGAGCACGATCACCTGTCCGATGGCGAGCGTGGCGGAAATGAGCACCGGGCCGAGCACCTGCGGGAGCACGTGACGACGCGCGAGCCGCACCGGCGAAACACCAAGCGCCGATGCCGCGAGTACGAAGTCAGCGCCGCGGATGCTCCGCACTTCACCGCGCACAAGTCGCGCAATGGCAAACCATCCGGTCACACCGAGCACCACCACCAGCAGCCAGACCGGCACATGCGGTGTGGCGGCCAGCAATGCCAGGAGCAGCAGCACACGTGGCACACTCATACCGGCGTCCACGATGCGCATCATCAGTGTGTCCACGCCACGGCCCGCAAGGCCGGATGCGAGTCCCCACACCACACCGACCAGCACCTCGATGAAAACAGCGCTGGCCGCGACTGCCAGTGACACGCGACCGCCACTCATCACCCGCGACAACACATCACGCGAGTACGCATCGGTACCCAGCGGATGCTCGGCACTCGGCGCCGCGTGCACGAGATGCGTGATATCAAGTTGCTCGTACGGCTGAAATGGGCTCAGCAACGGGCCAATCAGCACCAGCACAATCATTGCCGCGAGCACACCGCCGGCGAGCAGGCTGCGGCGATCCATGCGCAGCCGTCGCGCGATGTCGCGCCAATCGCCGGACACCTGCGCGATGCCGGTCATGTCGTGACACGGGCCAAGTCGGTCTCGATCTGCACGGCTCGCGGATCGAGGCGCTGTGACAGCACGTCAGCGACGATCGAGCCGACAACAACCATCACGGCGCCAACCAGCACACATCCCACCACGAGGTGATAATCGCGTGCGTCGATCGCGCTTGCGACCAGCGCACCCATGCCCGGCCACTGGAAGACGCGCTCGACGAACACCGAACCACCCACCAGCGCCGGCAGCGCCAGACCTCCGAGAGTCACGACCGGACCGAGTGCGGTGCGCCACGCATGTCGCCGGAACACAGTCCATGGCTCGACGCCCTTTGCCGTGGCGGTGCGCACCCAGTCGGCACCCAGTCGATCAAGCAGCGCCGTGCGTTGTTGCCGTGCGACTGGTGCTGCAATGAGAATCACCAGTGTCAGCACCGGCAGCACGAGATGTGAGAGCCGGTCACGCAATACCGTTCCAAACGACGCCGCGAGCGGTAGCAGCGGATCAGTCGCGAGTCCCGCCGGAAAGACGCGAAACCAGTATGCGCCCGTGAGCAGCACCACCGACGCGAGCCAGAAGTCGGGAAGGGCGGCGCCGAACAGCGTGACGGCGCCAATGACATGATCGGTGGCGCGATTGCGACGTGCTGCCTGCAGCGCACCGAGCGACATGCCGATCGCAAAGGAGAGCAGGAGTGCGAAACCCATCAGCCAGAGCGTGTTCGGCAGCGCTGCTGCGATGCTTCGTGCGACCGGTTGATTCGTACTCACGGACCAGCCGAGATCTCCGTGCAACAGCGCCCAGATCCAGCGCACGTACTGCGTGCCGATGTTGCCGTCGAGACCATAGGCAGCGCGCCACTGCGCACGCAACGCTGGCGTGAGATGTGCATTCTCGAGCGCGCCGGAGAACGGATCGCCGGGGGCGAGTCGGATCAACACGAAGGTGGCCGTCGCAACGATCGCGATGACCACGAACCCCTGTCCGATCCGTTGAATCAGCGCGCGCACGTGTGCGGTGGTGCGTTGGTGCGGGTCAGCGCGCGACGGCCGCTGGCGCGTCGCGCGCGATGCGCTTGTCGGCTGGGATGTACCACTTCGGAATGCCTGCCCACCAGCTGTCCACGCGCATGCCTGTGGTCACGAATCGTGAATTGATTGCCATCGCCAGCCGCGGTTCGGCGAGCCAGATCGCCGGCGCATCATCGGTGATGATTTTCCAGGCTCGTGCGAAATGTGTGTGCGATTCGGTGGCGGACCGCACCGTGAGTGCGCTGTCGAGCTCCGCATCGAACGCTGCACTGCGATACGCGCCATAGTTGTTCAGGCCCTTGGCTGCCGCGGCCGTCGTCCACGCATCACGCGCATTGGCGGGCCCGGCGTCCTGCGCCCACGCGCCGATGGTCGCGTCGAAATTCCGCGCTGACATCCGTGCGCCGAATGCACTGTTGTCGGAGCTCTCGACCTTCACGTCAGCGCCGACGCGGCGGAACTGTTCCTGAAACAGCACCGACGCGCGTACACGGGGGAGGCTCGAGGATGGTACCGCGATGGTGAAGCCGAGCACCTTGCCGTTCTTTCGCCGCAGTGAGTCAGCGCCACGCACCCATCCCGTCGCATCCAGCAGCTTGTTGGCGCTGTCCACCGAGTACGGCATCGGCCGGAGTGTGGTGTCGGCGCTCGCTTGCGCCGAGGTGAAGGGACCGCGCGCCTGAACAGCCAGCGAATCGTAGATATTCGCCACAATGCTGCGACGATCCGTCGCCATCGTGAGTGCGCGACGCACCGTGCGATCACCGAACACCGGATGCGGCTTGCCCGTTATTGGATCGACCAGATTGAGGATCAGGAAGTTGTAGTTGAGTGATGGTGCGATGATCAGCTTGAGCTGGGCATTCTTCACAACCTCGGCGACCTTGTCGGGGCGCACGGCCTCGTACAGATCGGCCTCGCCGGTGGCCACGCGGGTGAACGCCGTGACCGGATCAGCGGCCTGCGTGAAGATCACGCGATCGAGGTAAGCGCGCCGCCGCCCGCCGGCGGTATCGGCCGCGAGTTCGATCGTCTTGCCGGACTCCCATCGCACGACCCGGAACGGTCCGCTGCCCACGGGCTGCGATGCGATCGGCGCTGAGGCCAGCGTCGCGCGATCGAGTGTGCGGAGCAGATGTGCCGGAAGGATCTGCATCTGCATCGTCGCTTCGAAGAACTGATCGGGTGTGTGCTTCCTGAACCAGAAGACTGCGGTGGCTGCATCGGGGGTGGACACCGAGTCGATGTTCGCGAGCTGAGCGGCCGCGGCCGCGCCGGTCTTCGGATCCTTGTACAAATCGAACGTGAACGCGACATCTGAAGCGCGGACGTGCTCTCCGTCGTGCCAACGCGCCGTTGTGTCGAGATGGAACGCGATCGACAGCGAATCCCTCGACCAGTCCCAGCTCGTCGCGAGATCAGGCGTGAATCCGTCGTCACCGATCGAATTCAGCGCCGGACCGACCGTCGCCAGATGCTGGAAGACGAGATCCTCGACCTGCAATCCGCTGTTCTGCACCGTGATCGGCGGCATCAGGTTGTCCGGTCCACTGGGCGTCGAAATGACCAGCGTCCCGCCCGTTCTATCTGTCGCGGCGGTCGGCTTCGCCTCGTTGGTGCCCGGACAGCCTGCCAGCGTCAGCACGGGAATGAGGAACAGCGCACGCAGTCTCGACATCGGGATCAGCGTCTCGGGTGGTGGGTGGGACGTCGAGTCACCGACGCCAGGTCCAGAGCGGGTCACGATAGCGCGTGGCCAGCCCTTCGACACCGTGACTCAGCAGATCAGTGTCCATCGTTACGACGATATCACCGTCCGCCGCGGCACGCACCGACGCGGTCAGGGCGTCCATCAGCTGCTCCGCGCTGACGTCGGGCCGCAAACTCCAAAGCGTCGCCGGGGACGCCACCTCGGGCAGCGAGACCATCGCCAGATCGTGCAGTATCAGCTGGTCATCGGCGAGCAGGATCGACCCGTGCTGCAGGAAGGCCGTCGCGTCGCGATGCTGCGCCGAGCCCACGATTTTCCGACCATCCACCACCAGCTCGCCCGTCGCCGGCGCTTCGAAGCAGGGTGCGAGGCCCGGGGCCGCCATCCGCTCAGTCGGCGCGGCACGTTGTGCCCCGATGCCAAGCGAGTGCAGGGCGGCAAGGAGCACGTCATTGATCGCCTCGTAGCCACCCCGGAGTGTTGCCGCGACAGCCGTGGGCGCGGCCACGGCGTACGTGACCTCACGCGCGTGCACGAGCGCCCGGCCACCCGTCAGCCGTCTCACGGCGGGCACACCGTGGGCCTTACAGCGTTCAGAGCTGTAGATGCCGTTGCAGCGCTGATTGCGACCGAACGACACTGACGGACGATCCCACTGGTAAAGGCGGACCAGCGTGTCGCCGGTCTCAGCCGCAGTCAGCAGCATCGCCTCATCGAGCGCCATGTTGGTCGCCGCGTGTCGTGCCCCGCCGCGCAGCACCCGGACGGTTCCGGACCACAGGGAATGCGGTGCTGCCGACGCGGGGTGTGACGAGGAGTGCAGGGAAACAGTGGCCACCGCTGTGGTCGCTCTCTGGGATTACGTTTACGTGGCGCCGGCGGACACTTCCGCGTGCGGCGCCGCCATCCGATACCAATCTGACGATCGGGCGCGCGGTCTGGGCGCCCTGTGGAGTTTTGCCGCATGGCCGTTCCCGTTCGATCCGCTTCCGCAGCACCCGCCGCGCTGAATGATGCCGGCAGCTTCATCGAGCGCCACGTCGGCCCGACTTCCGACGAAGTCCAGTCGATGCTTGGCACGCTCGGGTACGCCACGCTCGACGCGCTGGTTGACGCCACGATTCCGGAATCGATCCGCTTTCGTCGCCTGCTCACCCTGCCGCCCGCTGAAAGCGAGCATGACGCGATCACGCGTCTCAAGGGCATCGCGTCGCGGAATCAGGTCTTCACGTCGTACCTCGGTCAGGGGTACTACAACACCATCGTGCCGGCGGTCATTCAGCGCGCCGTGTTCGAAAACCCCGGCTGGTACACGGCCTACACACCGTATCAGGCCGAGATCGCGCAGGGACGTCTCGAGGCGCTGCTGAACTTCCAGACGATGGTGATCGATCTGACCGGCTTGCCGATCGCGAACGCATCGTTGCTCGACGAAGCGACGTCCGCGGCCGAAGCGATGGCGCTGTCGCACGCCGCCGTGAGCGGCAATCGCACGAAGTTCTTCGTTGCCGCCGACTGTCATCCGCAGACGATCGCCGTCGTGCAGACGCGCGCCGAGTCACGCGGCTGGTCGGTCGTCATCGGTGATGCATCGGCCGCCGATCTGACGGCGGATTTCTTCGGTGCCCTGATTCAGTATCCGACCACCGATGGTGCGCTGCTGGACTACAGCGCATTCTGCGAGCGCGCACATGCAGTCGGCGCGCTGGTGACGGCGGCCACGGACCTGATGGCGCTGACGCTGCTCACGCCTCCGGGTGAATGGGGCGCCGACATCGCGGTCGGCAGTGCGCAGCGGTTCGGGGTGCCGATGGGCTACGGTGGACCACACGCGGCCTTCTTTGCGACGCGCGATGAGTTCAAGCGTCTGCTGCCGGGTCGCATCATCGGTGTCAGCCGCGACAGTCATGGCGCACCGGCGCTGCGCATGGCGCTGCAGACACGCGAGCAGCACATCCGTCGCGAGAAGGCCACCAGCAACGTCTGCACCGCGCAGGTGCTGCTGTCGGTGATGGCGAGTATGTACGGTGTGTATCACGGACATGCGGGGCTCACGAAAATCGCGCGCCGCATTCAGCGCCTTACCGCGACGTTCGTGGCCGGCCTCGACAAACTCGGCCTGCAGGTCCTGCACGACAACTATTTCGATACCGTGCGTGTGGAAGTTGGTGTGCATGGCATGCAGGACATCATGGCCGCCGCAGCCGCGCATCGCGTCAACCTGCGCCGCCTCAGCGAAGGCTCGATCGGTGTGTCGTGCGACGAGACGACGTCACTGGCAGATGTCAGCACGCTGCTCACGATTTTCAACGGTGGCGAAGCGCACGGACTCGATCTCGACGCGATCGCGGCCGAGACCACGCCGCGCTACGACGAACGCTTCGCGCGCACGTCGCCGTTCATGACACACCCGGTGTTCAACACGCACCACAGCGAAACCGCGATGCTGCGCTACATCAAGCAGCTCGAGGCGAAGGATCTGTCGCTCTGTCACTCGATGATCGCGCTCGGCAGCTGCACGATGAAGCTCAATGCCGCCACCGAGATGTATCCGGTGACGTGGCCCGAATTCGGGTCGCTGCATCCGTTCGCACCACGCGATCAGGCGCAGGGGTACGCGCAGATGTTCACGGAACTCGAAGCGGCGCTGGCCGACGTGACCGGGTTTGCGGCCGTGTCACTGCAGCCGAATGCCGGATCACAGGGTGAATACGCCGGGCTGCTGACCATCCGTCGCTACCATCAGGCACGCGGTGAAGGGCATCGCACGGTGTGCCTGATTCCCGCCAGTGCCCACGGCACCAATCCGGCCAGCGCCGCGATGTGTGGCATGACCATCGTGGCGGTGAAGACGGCGCCGAACGGCAACATCGACGTCGATGACCTGAAGGCGAAGGCCGCCGAGCACGCATCGGACCTGGCAGCGCTGATGGTGACCTATCCGAGCACGCACGGCGTGTTCGAAGCGGACATCGCGGCTATCTGTGCCGAGATCCACAAGTTCGGTGGTCAGGTGTACATGGACGGCGCGAACATGAATGCGATGGTCGGCGTGTGCCGGCCGGGCGACATCGGCGCGGACGTCTGTCATCTCAATCTGCACAAGACATTCTGTATTCCGCACGGTGGCGGCGGTCCGGGCATGGGCCCGATCGGCGTTGCGGCACATCTCGTACCGCATCTGCCTGGCCACGCGCCTGCGGGCATCGGCACGGCGATGAGTTCCGGCGCCGTCAGTGCGGCACCGTTCGGTAGCGCCAGCATTCTGCCGATCAGTTATCTGTACATCCGCATGATGGGTGCCGAAGGGTTGGCGTATGCAACGAAGATCGCGATCCTCAATGCGAACTACGTCGCGAAGAAGCTCGAGCACGCGTACCCGGTGCTCTACAGGGGGCCGAACGGCACGGTGGCGCATGAATGCATCGTCGATCCACGTCCGCTCAAGACCAGCGCCGGCATCGAAGTCGAGGATATCACGAAGCGCTTGATGGACTACGGCTTCCACGCACCGACGGTGAGTTTCCCGGTCGCCGGCACGCTGATGATCGAGCCGACCGAAAGCGAGAACAAATTCGAACTCGATCGGTTCGTGCATGCGATGCTCTCGATCCGCGAAGAGATCGCGCAGGTGGAGCGTGGCGAGTTGTCGCGCGACGACAATCCACTCAAGCACGCACCGCACACCGCCAGCGCCGTGATCAGTGACGCGTGGACGCACGCCTACTCACGCGAGCAGGCGGCCTTCCCGACGCCGGCAGTGCGCGCGGCGAAATTCTGGCCGTCGGTCGGCCGCATCGAAAGCGCGTTCGGTGACCGCCACCTCGTCTGCAGCTGCCCGCCGATGGAGGAGTACGCGGAGCAGTCGTAGTCGGCGCTGCATTCGGGTAGTGGGAAAACGGCGAGGGCCGGCTCCAGAGATCGGAGCCGGCCCTCGTATCGTACAGTGATCGGCTGCCCGCGCGTTATTCGCCGAGCAGTGTTTTGTAGGCGTCTGCACTCATCAGCGAGGCGCGTGCACTCTTGTCCGCGACCTTCAGCTTGATCATCCAGCCGTCGCCAAACGGATCGGTGTTGACCAGCGCCGGCTCTGCGTCGAGGCGTGCATTCACTTCCACCACTTCGCCAGCCAGCGGCGAATACAGTTCGCTGACTGCCTTCACGGCTTCGATGGTCCCGAACACCGCATGCTCCGCGAACGAGGTGCCGACCTTCGGCAGATCGAGATAGACGATGTCGCCCAGCTCGCCCTGCGCGAAGTCGGTGATGCCAATCGTCACGATGTCTGCATCGGCCGCGCCGGCGACGTACTCGTGTTCCTTCGTGTACTGAAGTGTGGCCGGGATCTGCGACACGGAATGCTCCAGAAATGCGGGTGAGATTTTCCTGCCGACAGTCTACTCGACTGCCTTCAAACGTGGGATATCGCCTGAGCGGCCTGCATCGGTGCGCCGACTGCTGTCCACTCCTGCAACCGCGACCACGTGCGCGCAATCTGCGCCATCAATCCGTCAAGATCACCATCGTTGACGATCACCACGTCGGCGCGACCATGCTTGACGGTGGCCGACAGTTGCGCGCGCACACGCGATTCGGCGTCGGCTTGCGACATGCCCCGATGGTACATCAGCCGTGCAACACGCATCGCAGGCGGCGCATCGACGAGGACGATGCGCGCGAACTGGAACGCCAGCCGTGCCTCGAAGAGCAGCGGGATGTCGCAGATCACGATCTGATCGCCACGCTGGCGCGCGAAACGGAGTGCGGTCTGCCGAGCCGCTTCGACCGCCGGATGCACGATCTGCTCGAGTGCGTGGCGCGCTGCGACATCCGCAAACACCCGGTGTCCGAGCCGCGCACGATCAAGGGTGCCGTCGGCCTGCAGGAGGTCGACACCGAAACGGCGAGTGATCGCTGCCAGCGCTGGAGTGCCCGGTGCCACCGCCGCGCGCGCGGCAACGTCGCTGTCGATCAGGGTCGCGCCGCGTGACACGAGCGCCGCCGCCACGGTGCTCTTGCCCGACGCAATGTTGCCGGTGAGGCCGACGATCAGCATTCAGTCCTCATCCTGCCGCGCGAACGCGAGCACCGTCCGCGCCGCCTCGAGCGCCGACGACGGCACCATCAAGGTGACGCCCATGGCCGAGTAGCCCTGGAAGGCGGAGCCGAAGAGTCCCACCGAGTCGTTGCTGCGCACGATGGACGGAATCCCTGAGCCGTCGAGGATGGCGACAGCGATACTGGCTTCCAGTTCGTTGCCGAATTGGCGACAGGCGACCCACTGGGAACGGCTGGACTGATCGGACGGCATGCGCGGGATTCGGGGCGAAGGCGGCGAGGGCTGCCCGCGAACGTACCCCGGACGGGGCCCGGCCGCACGTCCCGGGACGTTGCCGCTTCCTCATCTGTTCGTCTGTTGGCGATCGCCCGAACGAATCCATCCGGAGCCACGCCCTTGTCCGACCTCCCCCGATCGGTGCGCCGCGGACAGTCCTTTGCCGGACTACTGACGGTGTTGCTGGTACTGACCCTGCTCACGGCCTTTGCCGCGCCCAGGGTCGATCTGACGCGGTATCGGTCGGATGCGATGGCACGGCAGGCGGCGTCGGTGTTCACGGCGGCATCGCGAACAGCCCGGCAGCGCCGCCATGACGTCGTCGTGCGCGTCGATTCCAGTGGGAAGCGGCTGTCGGTGATCGATGACAAGAATGGCAACGGCACGCGCGATCCCGGGGAGGCAGAAATCTGGACTGACCTCGATCCGAGCGCCGACATCCTCGATCCGCCGCACCCGCTTCCGACGCTGCCGCTCAGTGCGGTCCAGCGACCGCTCCACACGACCGGGCTCCTGGCACCCGTCTCGCCGGGCCGCGTGGTTTTCCGACGCGGCGGCGGGTCGAACGCCGATTTCGTGCTCTATCTGACCAGTGATCCCGGGCTGCCAAGCGCGTGGCGGGCAGTGCAGGTCGCGAGCAAGACCGGGTCGGTCCTGCTCTGGCGCTTTGATGGGACCCATTGGTCGCGGGGCCGGACCTGACCCAGACCTGAGAGCGGGCCGCCCGAGAGCGTGGCCCTGACCGCCCCACCCGGCGGCGCGAGATCCCACCCAGCAGTCCGAAAGCGAGCGGGGCCGTTACGACGGGTCCGGCTTGATCGTCTGATCGTGTGGAACGCTTAACCTCGCAGCCCTGGCAGGTTTTTATGCGGATGTCGCGCCGACGCGGCTTCTCGATGATCGAAATGTTGACGACCCTCATCATCATGGGGATCGTCGCACTCATGGCCGTGCCGAAGATGGATCTGGCGCACATGAAGAGTGACGCGGCATTGCGTCAGGTCACGACGTTCTTCGTGCAGGCGCAGCGCACCGCGCTCACGAAGCAATACAACGTGATCGTGAGCTTCGATGTCCCGAACAACCGGATTCGTCTGGTCGAGGACAAGAACAACACGAACACGTACGATACCGGCGATCGCGCGATGTGGATGGCGCTCGAGCCGGGCACGACGTTCACGACATCGCCGACACCGGTCGACGGCATGAGTGGCGTGATCTACTTCGTGCGGCCGAAGCTGCTCGATGGATATCCCTCGGTGATCTTCCGCAGAAATGGTGCCGCGAGTTCGGACGGTGCCGTGTTCTTCACCAGCAAGGCAACGGATCCCGGTTCGAATCGCGCGGTCGCGATCACGCAGAGCACGGGCCGGGCCGACCCCTACAAATACACGGGATCCACGTGGGTCCGGGCGGGCGCATGATGACACGTCATGGACATGACGCGACGCCGTCGCGTTTGCGGGCACGTGCGGGTTTCACGATGGTGGAAGTGATTGTGGCGTCCGTCATTCTGGGCGCAGCGTTGCTCGCCATGGCGGGATTCACGGTGCGCTATCAGCAGGTGGATGCGAAGGCGCGATTCCTGAGCACGGCGCAACAGGCCGCGAATGAACGGCTCGAAAAGGTCCGCACGGCGCAGCCGTATCTCTCGCTCGATACGATGGTGACCACGGAGAGTTCGCTCACGGGCTATCCCGGCTACAGTCGCGCGACGACCGTCGCGCACATCGGGGGCTCGGCCGCCGACACCGTCGACTATCGCATCGTGACCGTGCGCGTGACGACACCGAACGGAATCGCTGGTACAGTGTCGAAAACCACAATGGTGGGAGCGTTCTGATGCGACGGAGTCCTCTTTCACTCGCGCGACACGCAATGCGCACCGGCTTCACGACGCTCGAACTGCTGGTGGCGATGTCGGTGACGCTTGTGATCATCGCCGTTGCGGCACCGCTCTACCGCGCGCAGACGAAGGCCGTCAACAGCACCGCAGGTCGTACCGATGCCACACGATCGGCCAGCTTCGGCGTCGACGCCATCGATCAGGATCTGCGCAACACCGGCGTCGGCGTGTTCGATGGTCAGCCGCTGATCGTGCGTGGCGCGAACAACGCCATCTCGTTCAACGCAAACATGGTGACGGCGCGCACGAACGACCTGGTGGCCGTGTTTTACGATCCGGACGCGGACAGCACCGCGCTTGGGTCGCTGACGCCGTCCACTTCGATCACGTTGCCGAATTCGTCCGCCACGTATCCGGCGGCGAATTACGTCAGCAACGCGGAGACCATCAGTTACTACGTGCGCCCCGACACCGGCGCGTCTCCACTGGCCGATGGCCAGAAGGTGATTCTGTATCGCAGAGTCAATCGCATGCCGGAAGAGATTGTCGCCCGCAATGTGATCCAGACGACGAACGTGCCGATCTTCCGGTTCTACAAGCGCAGCCTGTCGGGTGTGCTGACCGAATTCCCTGCGGCAAGTATGCCGTTGTATCACAGTGTGCCGAAGCACGCGACAGCGGCCGACACCGGCTCGGCGGCGGGCGTCGACTCGGTGGCCGTGGTGCGCGTGAGCATGATCGCGATGTATCGTGACCCGCGTGGGTCGACGACGCTTGACACCGTGATGCGGAATATCCGCATTGCCAATACCGGATTGCTGCAGCGCGCACAGTGCGGTGAACTTCCGATCACGCCGGGCCAGCCAGTGCTCAGTATCGTGCCGATTGGCGGTTTGAATGCGGTGAAGCTGGTGTGGGCCGCCAGCACCGACGAGCTCACCGGTGAGCGAGACGTTGAGATGTATGCGGTCTATCGTCGTGTGTTCGGCTCGGTCGACTGGGGTGAACCGCTCACGAATGTGCCAGGGGCTGGCGTGGCCACACTGCAGTACACCGACAACACCGTGGTGCCCGCCACGCGCTACGACTATGCGATCTCCGCGCTCGATTGCACGCCCGCGCCGTCCGCGTTGACGGCACCTTCAACCATCCTCGTGCCATGATGCATCTCTCGCAACGACATCCGACCCGCCGTCGCGCTTCGCGACCGGCTGATCGCCGAGGGATGGCGATCATCGTCACACTGATTCTCACCGTTGCACTGGGTGCACTCGCGTTGTCGGCGGTGTATCTGGCGAGCGGCACGAAGATGGGCATCGCGCTCTCGAATCGGGCCACGGACCTGCAGTACGCGGCCGACGCGGCACTGCAGATGGGCAAGAGCTACATCAATGCCGATCCGGATGCGATGCCGGCCACCGGCTATCGCGAGATCACGTTCAATGGCGGTCTGCTGAACGATGCCAGCGGCGTCGCCATCCCTGGCGTGACGGTGAAGGTCTGGGCGGGTCCGACCGGCGCCACCTCGGGCCAGTTCGGCGCGTTCGGTTCCATTATCGCCCAGGCCACCGACCAGTCGGGCGCCAGGGTTGTGCGTCGCCTCGAGCTCGCACAGGAGAACTTCGCACGATTCGCCTACTGGTCGAATCGCGAAACGAACGGCGTGGGACCGATCTTTTTCGGTGGCGGTGACGTGATTTTCGGCCCGACCTGGTCGAACGACACGGTGCGCATCAACCTCAAGGGGTCGTTGCCGTTCGCCGCACAGTTCCGCGACGACTTCGGTACCGCCAAGATCATCATCCAGGCCGATCAGGGCGACTTCTGGAAGGGTTACACGCAGAACGCCAAGCCGATCAACATGCCGGCGCCGGCCGCCCTCGCCGCCCTGCCGACGTACGCCACCAGCGGACGCATGAACTTCACTGCCCCGACCGGTGGTGACGAAACGACGGTGCGCATGCGCATCGAGTTCGTGAACATCGATATCGATGGCGATGGCAGCGACACCGATCCGCAGGACGGGTTCTTCCGCGTCTATCAGCTGAACGGTGGTGCGCCCGTGGAATGGGTGCGCGGCGACGAGGCCGTCGGTGGATCGGCCGGCGGCGCAAGTACGGACATCACGACGCGAAAGAAGCTCTGCGGCGAATGGATCAAGGTCGGTGCAGTGGATCGCTTCTTCACCGCCGAGGCGCACGAAAGTGCACTCGTCAGAACGTGGCTCGGTACGCAAGGCCTTTCCGGCGGTACGCTCAACAACCTCGGATTCACGAATGGTGCGGCACTGACCAGCGCGCAGATCAACGCAATCCTTGCGCGCAGCGGCACCGTGCAGCCAGGTGAGCGCTCCCAGTGTTTCCTGGGTGGCGCACCGGAACTGAACTGGAACCTGCCGCTGGCGGGTATCTACGGCGGCACGTCGGCGACCTTCAAGAACACCGACGCGAACGGGGCATGGCAGGCATACACCGGCGCGATCGATGCGCGCGTGCTGCTGCGTGCACCGGTGGGCATGGCGTCGTATCTCTTCCCGCTGCATCGCTCCGTCAACACCGGTGCGCGAGGTGTGATCAACGTCGTCGGCACCACCGGCATCAGCGGCAAACTCGTCGGCCGCGTGACGCTGCATACCACCGGTACGATTGTTGTTCTCGACGACTTGACCTACGGCACCAACCCAGCCACGACCGGTCGTTGTGTCGACGTGCTCGGCCTGCTGTCCGATGCCAATGTGGTCGTCGCGGACAACATGCTCAACAACCAGACGGACGTGTATCCGGGTACGACGACGAATTACCGTATCGTCGATGACACCAAGGACCTGACACTGCACGCCGTGGTGATGGCGATCAACACCTCATTCCGCGTGCAGAACTACAATCTGGGTTTGACTGGCGGCAATCCGTGTAACGGCAACGATCGCGGTCGCGGCTGTCTCGCGCTGCTCGGCGGCCTGATTCAGGAAGCGCGTGGCGCGGTCGGTACGACGAACGGTGCGGGTGGCGGAACGGGCTTCGTGAAGCAGTACACGTACGACCGGTGCGCGAACCTGCGTCCGCCGCCGTACTTCCCGACCACCGGTCGCTATCTCGACAACCGCTACATGGAAATCGATCCGGTGACGTTCAACATCGGCACCCTCATGTCGCGGCTCACGCCAGCGCCATGACCTGATCTGCACGACACGACAACGCCCCGCCGATCACTGTGATCGGCGGGGCGCTGTCGTGTTGGTACGCTTCGTCAGAGCAACGGCACCTGGCTCGCATCGTCACGCACGACCCGATGACAGGCGCGACAGCGTGCTTCATACGACTGCGCCGCCCCGACCATGATCGTCGGTGAATCCCAGCGCGCCGCCTCGCCGTCGATCAACCGCTGATTGCGACTCGCCGGATTCCCGCACAACACGCAGATCGCATGCAGCTTGGTCACGGCCTCGGCCACCGCCATCAGCTGCGGCATCGCGCCGAACGGTTCGCCGCGGAAATCCGTGTCGATGCCCGCCAGAATGACGCGACGTCCACGTTCTGCGAGCGCGGTGGCGAGTGCAATGATGCCGGCGTCGAGGAACTGCACCTCGTCGACCGCCACCACCTGCGCCATCGGATCCAGCTTCTGCGCAATCTGCGACGCCGAGTCCACCGGGATCGCCTCCAGATCACGACCATCGTGACTGGAGACGTTGTACAACCCGGTGTAGCGATCGTCGAGATGGCTCTTGAACACCTGCACGCGCTTGCGGGCAATCGTCGATCGCCGAACGCGACGCATCAATTCTTCGCTCTTGCCGCTGAACATCACGCCGGCGATCACCTCGATCCACCCGCCGGAGGACGTCACGAAGCCATCACTCACGGTGCGTCACTCCTCCGTGCGCGGGCCACGACGAGAATTGCGCAGCCGTTCCGCACGTTCTGCGAAATCGTTGCCTTCCGTGCGCGGTCCAGATGGACGCTCGCTCGCATCGCGCGTGAAACCACGACCGGTCGGTGCACCACCGTCACGCGGCGGACGGCTGAACCCACCGCCGGCCGGACGCGCCGGTCGTTCATCGCGGCTGAAGCCACCGGTGCGCGGCGGACGCGACGACGAACGATCATCACGCGAGAAGCCACCCTCACGGGGCGGACGTGCCGGACGATCATCGCGGCTGAATCCACCGTCACGCGGCGGACGGCTGAAACCACCGCTCGCCGGACGTGCGGGACGCTCGTCACGCGAGAAGCCACCTTCACGCGGCGGACGTGCCGGACGCTCATCACGCGAGAACCCACCTTCGCGGGGCGGACGCGCCGGACGATCGTCGCGAGCGAACGGCGGGCGCGCCGGACGCTCATCGCGCGAGAACGACGGACGGGCCGGACGATCGCCATCATCGCGACGCGGATAACCGGTGCGTTCACGCGGTGCCGCTCCTTCATCGCGACGGAAGCTCGGACGTGCCGGACGATCGCCGCGATCGCGCGAGAACCCACCGCTCGCACGATCATTGCCACCGCGACGCGGTGGTCCACCGCGTGACGACGCGGCCTTCGAGCCACTCATCGGGCCCGCGCGATCGATGCGCGCAATCACCTGGCGGTTGCGCATCGTGCTTGCGTTCATCGCCGCCACGATCTGTTCGGCATGTGCGCCAGAGACTTCCACCAGCGTATGGCTGTCACGCAGATCGATGCTGCCGACGACGCTGCGATCGAGACCACTTTCACCGGTGATTGCGCCGACGAACGACGACGCGGTCGCGCCATCATCACTGCCGATGTTGAACCACAGGATCTGGAACTCTGGCGGCGGACCGTCAGCCGCGCGCGGCGCCGGTGCTGCAACGGGCGCTGCGCTGGGTGCCAGTGACTCGATCGGTACGACGGCTGACTCCTGCGCGGCCGTCGCGGCCAGGGCACGCTTCACTTCTTTCGGCTGCGCGGTGGTCACGCCGATGCGCAATGCCTTTGCGGTCTCGCGCTCACGCTCGAGCAGTCGCAGCGCAGCGGCCGCGATTTCAAGGGCATCATTGTCATCGAGCAGCACTTCGAGGGCGGCCAGTTCACGTGCGCTCACACCGTCCGCGAGAATCTTCCGCAGCTCGCCCATCCGTGCTCCATCGCGACCGATGGCCGATGCCATCGTGTCAGGCAGCACGAAGTAGGTCAGCGAACCACCCGTCAGCAGCGAGCGCAGATGTGCGACCTGACGCGGCGTGACCAGCGCGATGACCTGCACCGGATGCCCACCAAGTGCGGCATCGAGCGCGGCGCGTGTCGGCGGCACGTCGTACAGCACGCGCAGCACGCTGTGTGTTTCAACGACGCCACCGACGGCCTTCACATCACCGTTCAGCGTGTCGTAGCCCAGCGCGCGCAACGCAGCGTGCGCTTCGGCAACCTGTTCCGGCTCCGGTGCGACGATGATGGCGGACGGTGCATTCACCGCATCGAGCACGCGACGCAGTGTTGCGGTGCGTGTCGCATCACTCACCAGCACATACTGCAGGCTGAGCGGCGCGCTGCCATCGGCGACCACATCATCACCCACGCGACGCGGGCGCTTCATATACGCCTTCGCGAACGAGGTCACCGCGTCCGTCTCGGCGGCCATCGTCACCGTGCGTGCGATGTCCTTCGGCAGTTCGGTCATCAAAGTCGTGATCGACGGCTCGTCGGTGAGCGCGAGCGTCAGGTCGGCCTGCAGCACATACAGCTGACTGACCTGGTCCAGCTTGAGCAGCCCACTCGGCAGCAGCGCGGCCAGATCCGACGGCGCACCGATGAGGGCGGCGGGCGGATTGGCCATCAGACGCGTGCCACGGGCGGCAGAGGTCACGGGGACCAGCACCGGGGCGGCATCGCCGGAGGGAAGAACGGCTTGGGCGACAGCCAGCGCCGTATCGGCATCGGGCACCAGAACAAGCAGGTGCACCCCGGCCTCACCGGCGGTGAGGCGGTCCAGCGCGGGCTGGACGAGGGAAACCATGGCCGCCACGGTGGGCGGTGCGGTCAGGACAACCTGTTGGTTGCGGGTGACCTTCGGAGCGGACGGGGTGGCGGTATCGGCCTTGGGCACGATGGCCTCGGAATGTTGCGAGAATCGAAAAGATGCCGGCGGGCCGACGGGCGGCGCGCGGAACGGAGCTGGGATGTCAAAAAGCGATCGTTGCCGCTCTGCTACGGCGGATTAGCATACGGAACCCCTTCAAGCTACCTACAAATCGTTCGCCGCCCAAACCGACCAGTATGCCAGCTGAGTTCGTTCCCTCACCGAACATCGCCCAACTCAGGCCGTCGGCGACCATCGCCGTTTCGACCCGCGCCAAGGCCCTCAAGGCGCAGGGCCGCCAGATCATCGATCTGGGCGTCGGTGAGCCGGACTTCGACACCCCCGACTTCATCAAGGCCGCCGCCGCCCGCGCGGTCGCGTCCGGCCAGACCAAGTACACGGCCACCGAGGGCATCCTCCCGCTCCGGGAGGCAATTGCGTCCATCGCCGCGACGCGCTGGACCGGCGCCGTTGCCGATGCACCTGTCGCCGCCGACGTGGTGGTCAGCGGCGGCAGCAAGCAGACGCTCTTCAATGCCTGCTTCTGTCTCTTCGGCCCGGGTGACGAAGTGCTCATCCCGACGCCGGCCTGGACGAGCTATGTCGAGATCGTGGCGCTGTCGAAGGCGACGCCGGTGGCGGTGATGGGTGATCCGGCGAAGAGCTTCCTCGTCACGGTGGCCGATCTCGAGGCCGCCGCGACGCCGCGTACGAAAGGCATCATGCTCAACTCACCGAGCAACCCCACCGGCGCCACGTTCGATCGCGACGCGCTGCGTGACGTCATCGCGTTTTGCACGGCGAAGGGCTGGTGGATCCTGAGCGACGAGATCTATCATCGCATCGCGTTCGAAACGCCGGCGGCCACGTCGCTCGAACTGACCACCGATCGCTCGAACCTGATCGTGATCGACGGTGTTGCGAAGTCGTATGCGATGACGGGCTGGCGTATCGGTTGGGCCGTCGCGCCGCGCGCTGTCGCCAAAGCGATGACGGATCTGCAGAGCCACACGACATCAAACGCTTCCACACCAAGCCAGTACGCAGCGCTCGCCGCATTGACGGAGCGAGCCGCCGCCGAGGAGAGCATCACTGCAATGGTTCGCGCATTCCGCGCGCGTCGCGATGCTGTCATCGCGCTGCTGGCCGAAGATGGCGCGCCTCCGTACATCCACCCTACCGGCGCGTTCTACTTCTTCCTCGATGTCAGCGCGATCGCCAATGGCGGTGATGATGCCGGCACCGTGTTCGCCGCGACGATGCTCGAGGAACATGGTGTGGCCATTGTACCGGGCACCGCGTTCGGCACGCCGGGCTGGGTCCGTCTGAGTTATGCCGCGGCCGAAGCGGATGTGCTCGAAGCGATGCGCCGCATCATCAGCGCGTATCGTGCGATGATCGCTGTTCCGGTGTGACTCACACCGCCGAACATCACCGCCACTTCCCGACCCCTATGCGATGATCACGACGATCGTGCTGATCCAGGCCAACCCGATGACGATTCCCGCCACCGCAATCGCGCTGGCGGAAATCGCCGGTGTGGCCGAGGTGTATTCGGTGAGTGGCGCCTGGGATCTGGTGGCCATCGTGCGTGTGCCGCAGCTGGACGACATCGCGAACGTGGTGACGGAGGAGTTCACGAAGGTGCCGGGCATCGTGCGCACGCAGACACTGACCGCCTTCCGCGCCTACTCGAAGAAGGATCTCGAGCAGGCGTGGGACATCGGCGTGGAGTGAGCGTGACGGCAGGTCGCGCGGTCGACGCCGCGCGCAGTGGATTGCGCGCGGCCCTCGGTGATCGCGTCCGCAGCGCGGGACCGGATCGCACCGAAGCCCTCGCGCAGGATGGTGCGGCACTCATCGAGCAGGTCTCGGTGCAGGTCCTCGGTGACACACTGCGTATGCTCGACGTGGCACCGCCCTCACGCGCGACGTTCGAAGGTTTTCTCGATGGCATTCAGCGCAGCACCACCATCGCGTACGTGGATGGTGTACCGCTGCTCCACGGCACGGCCGCTGCCGCAATTCGCGAGCGCGGAGCTGATGGACGCATGACGACGTGGCGCACACCGCAGATCGAGCATGCGGTCTACGCGTCACGCGTGTTGCTTGGGGATGACACCTGGTCGCAACTCGTCGACGTGCTCGATGCGCGTGGACATGTCATGCGCGACAGTGACAACAGCCTCCCCGTACCGTCGAGACATCCGTCGTCGCTGCTGCGGCAGGCCTTCGATGCGCTCTCACGTGTGCGCAACGACATGGAACGTGCCTTCGGTGAGAGTTGGTGTGAGGCGCACGCTGATCGGCCGCTCTACGTGGACGGTTCCGTGCGCACCAGTCACGCAATGATGCGCAGTGCGGGTGTCGTTGGCGTCGTGAAGAGTCACGCCACGCTCTATCTGCCTGACGACGCGCTGCCAATGGTGACCGCGCTCGACGCCGGTCAGCGCACATCCGTTCTCGCCGCGCTCGACGCGACCGGTCGACCGCGATTCTTCACCTGGTATCTGCGGCTGCGCAGTGCCGTGGGTCGCGACCCGTTCTTCGGACTGATCCGTGTCGAGTGCGGCATTCGTGACGCCGACGCAGCAGCGGCGGAACGACAGGCCGATCGCATCAGCGCGTGGCTGCTTGCCGAGCGTGCACCGATTGCAAAGCCGGATGCACGCTGGGATGTGATGCCGTACGCCATTCGCGACTGCGAAGTGTATCTCCGCGCGGTCGCCTGAGTCTTCCTGTGATTTTCCTGTGATTTTCCGGAGCAGCACCTCGCCATGATCGATACTCCGGACGCCGAGGTCCGCCGCCCGCTCGGGCGCGTTGTGGCCACCGAGCGTCGGCCGAACACGCCGCACGAGTTCCACTTCTGGACCGCACTCGATGCCAACATCGGGATCGGCACGATCGTACGCGTGGATGGCAGCGTGGCAGTGAACGGCCATGTGCCACAAATCTTCGGCGTGGTGATGGAAGGGCAGAGCTGGACCGACATGTTGTCGCCGCTCGACGACGTGGTGGGTCGTGACGGGCAGCCGGATGGTGGACTGGTCGCCACGCAGCGCACTGAGATTCGGCTGTACACGGCCAGTGTCCTGCGGCATATCCCCGACGAGCCGCTGCAACCGGTGCCGATGGGTACCGTCTGGCTCGCCGACGATCACGACATCGCGCTCGCGTTGCGCATGGACAGCTACATCGCTCGCACCGCGATTCCAGTGGGCCTCTATCGCAGCGGCGGCACCGAAAGTCCGGTGTATCTCGACGCTGACTTTCTGCTCGGCCCCGAAGCGGCGCATCTCAACATCACCGGCGTCAGTGGCCTCGCGACGAAAACCAGTGCCGTGGAATGGCTGCTGCAATCGATCTTCGCGCACTTCCCGGCCGACAAGGGATCGGTGGCTGCCGTCTGCTTCAATGTGAAAGGCCCCGACCTGCTCTATCTCGACCAGCCGGCGACGCTCGCGGCCGAAGATATTGCGATGTACGAAAAGCTCGGTGTACCGGCCGAGCCGTTTCAAAATGTGCAGTACTACGCGCCCTATGATGCGGCGCTGCGTGGTCTGGCGACGATTCGCAGCAACGAAGCGTTGCAGCATAACGTGCAGCCGCTGACGTGGGGATTGAAGGAAGTGCTGCAGTACGCCGTCACGCTGCTCGATCGCGAAGACATCGATGCCAAAGCCGATGCGCTGATCGACTTCATCACCGATCGCGTCGTCGGACAGAAGTTCAAGGATCCGATGCTCGGCGGCGAGATGACGGTGCAGACGTTCGCCGATCTCGATCACTGGTTTCGCACGCTGCTCGATGAACTCGAGAAGAAGGATGCGCAGACCTGGCGCACCCATCACGTCGCGACGATTCGCAAGGTGCGCAACCGGCTCGTGAATCTCGCCACGCGTTGTGCCGGTCTCGTGACCGATGGTGCTGATGTCAGCGACCTGCCGTTCGGGAGTTTCGAGGATCGCTCGGTGCATGTGCTCGATGTCGCGAATCTCGAGGAGGATGCTCAGGGGCTGATCTTCGCGCGCGTGGTGAGCAAGCTGCGCGAACATCTCGAGCGTCGTGATCTCGGCGTCAACCACATCGTGGTCTTCGTGGACGAGTTGAACAAGTACGCGCCGAGCGACGGTCCGGAGACGTACGTGCGCCGGATGCTGCTCGATATCGCCGAGCGGGGTCGCTACCTCGGCATGGTGCTCTTCTCGGCGCAACAGTTCCGCAGCCAGGTGCACAAGCGCGTGGTGGGCAACGCCGGTACCGCACTCTACGGACGGATGGATGGCGACGAATTGGCGACACCGGGGTATGCGGTGCTGAGTCCTGCCGTCCGGACGAAGTTGTCCACTCTCGATAAGGGGCAGTTGATGGTGCGTCACCCGCATTTCACGCAGCCTGTCTTCGTCCGATTCCCGCGACCCAGTGTGCTCACCGGCCGCCTCGGCGTCGAGCGATTTCCGGCGGCGCCCACCGAGGACTTCGACGCTGCCATGCTGCGTCGGCTGCGACGACTGGACAGCGGTCTCACCGTTGACTGGCTGAAAACCGTGATTGCGCTCGCCGACGAGGCGGATGTGATTCGTGCCGTCCGGGCCACGGAACGGGAACATCCGCGCGACGCCAAGGGGTATTTCGCGTCGCAGTTCCGTCGTCAGGTGGCGCCGCGCGAGCTCGCCGCCCCCCAAGCTAAAGTCCAGCCGCTTGCGCTTCCTGTTGGTGATGATCCGTACAGCTTCTGACGCGTTCCGCGTCGCGGCGGCGTTGGTGGTCGCGTGCACATCGCTGTCCGCGCAGCGTCCGCGCACCGGTGGCGACGCGCGCGTGATGTTGGTGTTGCGACCGTTTCCCGGAGACATGATCCGTCAGCGCGTCGAACATGACGTGGACGAGCAGGGCACGATTACCATGCCCAGCGGGGATTCCACGGTGCGCGTCAGCACACGCACGACGGTGGTGTTGCGTTCGAGAGTCGACGCGGTCGACTCGGCTGGTGCCGTCGTCACCTCGCAGGTGGAGAGTGTCACCGTGCGTGCGACCGGCGGCAAGGAAGAGAGCCGCAAGGCGCGCATCGCGAGCGGCGCGGCGCTTCAGGGGCGCACGCTGCGCATGAAACTGTCGCCGGATGGTGAACTGATCGTGCTCGATGACGCATCGGGCCAGTCGGCGGCGACCGTCGCGACGCTTGCCGCACTCGTCGATCGTGTGCCGGCGGCATTGCCGGCGCTCCCCGTGCGGGAACATGAGAAGTGGACGCGCCACATGGTGCTGGCCGGTGCGCCTGGCGATGGCATCGACGCCGAGTTCACGCTCGACTCGCTGACGCGCTACGGTGACTTCGCGTGGGTGTCGGTGAAGGGGGTGATGCGTGATGCCGCAGTCGATGCCGGCGCGAGCGTCGTCGGCTGGATTCTGCTCGATCGACGTCGCGGCTGGATCACGCGGTCGCGGATGGTCCTGACCATGCGTGCGGTGACGGAAGGACAGTCGTCCATGCCGCCGATGCGGTTCGTGATGCGGGTGGAGCAGCGGGTGGGGGAGGTGTCGGAGTTGCGGGTACGTCGGTAGGCGCGTCGGCATTACGGCAGCTGCCGTGCTTGACATATATATGTCAGATTGATAGCATCATGGCATATGACACGAACCACCGTTCGCCTCCCTGACGAGCTGCTGCTCGCGGCCCAGCAACGGGCGCGCGACACTGGCCGGAGCTTCACCGACCTGCTGGCGGACGCATTGCGCAATGAGCTTCGCGCGCCCGTTGGCGTGCTGCGTGTGTGCGAACCGCTGCCGACGTACCGTGGTGAAGGCGTACGGAGCGGAGTAGATCTCGCGGACTCGTCGGCGCTCATCGATGTCATGGATGCGCGCTGACCATGGTGCTCCTGGACGTCAATGTGATCGTGAATGCCATGCGCGAAGACGCGCCGCGCCACGACGCTGTTCGCGCATACGTCGAGGCTTTGCGCAACGCGCCAGAGCCATTCGGTTTGAGTGAGCTGGTGCTCAGCGGAGCACTCCGCGTGCTGACACATCCGCGGGTCTTCGTGCCACCTACGCCAGCCGATCGCGCGCGAGAGTTCATCGACGCGCTTCGGCGGACACCGAACGCAGTCATTGTGGCCCCAGGGTCGCGACACTGGGGCATTTTCTGCGATCTGCTGGACGAGTCAGGCGCAATCGGAACTCTGATCGCGGACGCATGGCATGCCGCGCTCGCAATCGAGCACGGATGTCAATGGATCTCCGACGATTCGGACTTCGCCCGGTTTCGTGCACTGCGTTGGCGGCGACCCGGCTGAGATCTTTCACGAACATCGATCATGCCACCCGCCCCGACCCTCGATCATCTGCGCCGCTATGCCGTGGCGCGATCACTGTTCACGCCGACCACGCTGTCACGCGCCATTGCGCGTCTCGGCTTCGTGCAGGCGGACCCGATCCGTGCGCCGGCGCGCGCGCAGGATCTGACGCTGCGGCATCGGGTGAAGGACTATCGCGCCGGTGACCTCGAGCGTCGCTACGCGCGGCTCAACATCGAGGAGGATTTTTTCGTCAACTACGGCTTTCTGCCGCGGGCCACCCATGCGCTGCTGCATCCGCGCGAGGCGCGCATGAAGTGGACGAAGGTGCAAATGAAAAAGGCGCACGCCATTCTCGAGTTCGTGCGCTCGCGCGGTGTGGTGCATCCGCGTGAAGTGGATGCGGAGTTCGCGCATGGGAAGGTCACGAATTGGTTCGGTGGCAGCAGCAACGCCAGCACGCAGCTGCTGGATGGCATGCACTACCGCGGCATGCTGCGCATCGCACGGCGGGAAGGCGGCACTCGCCTGTACGCCGCGCGCGAAATCAGCGAGGCACCAGGTGATGTCGAGGCAGCGATGGATACGCTTGTCGACATCATCGTGCGCAAGTACGCGCCGCTGCCGGAACGATCGTTCACGATGCTCATCACGATGCTGCGGTTCGCCGCGCCGCAGTGGACCGACGCGCGCAAGGCGGCCATCGCGCGCGCCAAGCAGCGCTACGCGTCGGCGACCATCGATGGCCTGCGCTGGTACTGGCCTGCCGACGAAAACCCGCGTGCTCGGCGACACGCGGTGCGCGATGAAGTCCGATTGCTGGCGCCATTCGATCCGGTCGTGTGGGATCGCTATCGCTTCGGGCAGCTCTGGGGCTGGTCGTATCGCTTCGAGGCGTACACACCGGCGCCGAAGCGTGTGCGCGGGTATTACGCGCTGCCGCTGCTCTGGCGCGATCGGGTGATCGGGTGGGGGAATCTCAGCATGAAGGACGGTGCGCTCGTGACTAGCATGGGCTACGTGGACGGTACGGCGCCAGTTGATGCAGCGTTCAGCGCGCAGCTCGACGCGGAGCTCGATCGGATGCGCACGTTTCTCGATGCCCGCTGATTGCGATGCGCCGATCGCAGTGACGTGGCGCTGACATTCCGCCGACACGGCCGCCAAGCCATCCGGCCGCCCCTCGCGTGGACCGGTATCTTTTGCCACATGCGCATCGCCCACCTCGCCGACCTGCACCTGGGCTTTCGCCAGTACCAACGGCTGAGCTCGGCGGGCAACAACCAGCGCGAGGCGGATGTGGCGCGCGCGGCGCGGCAGGCCATCGATGCCGTCATCGAATCCAGGCCGGACCTGATCCTCATCGCCGGCGATGTCTTCCATCAGGTCCGACCGTCGAACCCGATGATTCTCTTCGCCCTGCGAGAGCTGACCCGACTCCGCGCGGCGCTGCCCGACACGCCCGTCGTCATGATCGCCGGCAACCACGACCTGCCGCGCGCCGCCGAAACCGGCTGCATCCTCGCGCTCTTCCGCACGATCGGCATCCAGGTGGTCGAGCACGAACCCGATCGCATCCGCTTTCCCGCGCTCGACCTGTCGCTGTTCGCCGTGCCGGACCGACTCGGTCAGCCGCTGCCGGCGCTCACCACCGATTCCGAATCGCGGTACAACGTGCTCCTGCTGCACGGCGAAGTGCAGGGTGTGCTGCCCGACCGCGCGGTGATGGTCGATCGCAGCCCGAGCGAAGTCACGGTCGAGGAGCTCCAGCAGGCGCCGTGGGATTATGTAGCACTTGGACACTATCATGTGCACCGACAGGTTGCAGACCGCGCCTGGTACGCCGGATCGCTGGACTACGTCAGCAGCAATGCCTGGGGCGAGCTCGCGGAGCAGCGCCAGCACGGTGTACCGGGCAAGGGCTTCGCCATGCACGATCTTGCAACGGGCGAACACACGTTCGTGCACGTCGTCACCGAACGACGCTTCATCGATCTCGAACCGGTCGATGCGCGCGCCCTCGCGCCCGCCGATGTCGATGCGCTCGTCGCCGATCGCATCGCGCAGGTGCCCGGTGGTATCGAGGATGCCGTGGTGCGCCTCGTCGTGCGCGAAATACCGCGACACGTCGCACGTGACCTCGATCACAAGCTGATTCGCGAATACAAGCGACGCGCGCTCCATTTCCAGCTCGACACACGGAAGCCGGAACTGGTTCGCACGCGCACCGGCTCAGGCGCGGGCGGCGCGCGACCGTCGCTGCCGATGCTCGTGCGCGAGAAGCTCGAAACGCGTGTACTCACCGCGGACGTCGATCGGGCCGCATTCGTGTCGCTCGGCCTCGACTATCTGCAGCGCGTCAGCGAACCGGCGACCGTCCTCGCGGCCCCCGGCGACGAAGCGACCTTCATGCGCGCGGAGCCCGACGCGTCATGAGACTGCGCGCACTCCGCCTGCAGAACTTCCGCCAGCACGTCGACACGGTGATCGAGTTCGAGAACGGCCTCACCGGTATCATCGGACCGAACGGCGCCGGCAAGTCGACGATTCTCGAAGGCATCGCGTGGGCGCTGTACGGCAATTCGGTGGCCCGCGGGACGCGTGAGTCGATCAAGTTCCACGGCGCGGCACCACGGTCTTCCGTCCGCGCGGAACTCGACTTCGAACTCGGCCCGCATCGCTACCGAATCGTCCGCGGACTCACGTCCGCCGAACTGTTCGTCGATGGATCGAACACGCCGACGGCGAACAGCATCGGCGCGGTCGGTCAGCTCATCGACCAGCGGCTCGGCATGACCAGTCGCGAGTTCTTCACGACGTATTTCACGGGCCAGAAAGACCTCGCCGCGATGGCGGCAATGGGCGCTGCCGATCGCGGTCGGTTCCTGTCGCGCGTGCTCGGATACGACCGATTGCAGAAGGCGCAAGAGCTCGCGCGACAGAAGCGCAACGAAGTGATTGCCGCGCTGCGCGCGCTGTCGCAATCGATGGCGGACGCGGACCTGCTCGCGGCCGAAGTGCAGGCGGCGAAGCTGACGGTGAAAATGGCCGAAACGGCGCTCACCGCGGCCACGCGTGCACTCGCCGCAATGGAACAGCTGGTTGTGCAGGCCGAACCGCGCTGGCGTGAAGCGGAGCGCGCCCGCGCGCGCGATGTGGAACTGCAGACGGTCGTCATCCGTGCTGAAACACATGTCGAGTCGGCGGAGCGCGATGTCGAGCGTGCGCAGGCGGCGGTGTTTGAGGCGGAGCAGGTCGCGGCAGGAATCGCCGCAGTGCTCGCCGAGTTGGGCCCGCTCGCCGCGTTGCGCACGGAGTTGCAATCGCTCGAGGAAGGCTCGCGCCAGGCCGCGCGTCGTGCCGCGCTGACCGAAGAAATTGCGCGACTCACCGCCAGCGTCGATACCGCCGCGGCACGCCTCGCGCAGCTCGCGCCGGCCCCAACGCTGCGTACAGAAGTGCAAGCGTCGCTGGTCGACGCACGCAACGCCGCTGCTGTCGCACTGGAGGCGGCCAACGCCCGTCGCACCGACTGGGTCCGTGATCGTCAGGAAGCGGAAACGCTGCGCAGCCAGAAGCGCGACGAATACGCCGACATCAAGACGCAACACGATCGCATCAAGGAACTCGGCCCCGACGCGCCATGCCCGACCTGTCTGCGTCCGCTCGGTGCGAGTTACGAGGCCTTGCTCGAGGAGCTTGGTGACAAGCTGGAAGCGGTGCGCGTCGAAGGGCTCTACTTCAAGCAGCGCGAAGAACAGCTGCACGTCGAACCGGATGACCTGAAGGCACTCGATGTGACGCGCGTTGACACCGAGACCGCGGTGCGCGCGCTCGAGCGTCGCGAGCTGAAGATCGAGCAGGCGCTCCGCGAGCAGGCCGAGAAGGAGCGCGAACTGGCGGTGCTCACGGCACAGCGCGACGAACGTGCGCGGATCGTGACGGAACTCGCCTCCGGCTACGATGCGGAGCAGCATGCGAGCGTGCGCCAGTCGGTGACGATGCTGAGCGCACTCGAAGTGCGGCACGCGGTCGCCAAAGGTGTCGCGGATGAATTGCCGGCGCGCATCGAACGTCGCACGGCCGCGTCGCTCGCACTCTCGGCGGCGAAACAGGACGTCGAGGCGGCACGTCTGGCCCGTGTGTCGCACGGCTTCAGCGCCGAGCAGCACGCCGCGGCGCTCGGAGCGTGGGAAACGGCCACGCAGCGTCGGCAGGAAGCGGCCGTGACGCGCGCTGGGGCTGAGAGTGACGCCAGCAACGCGGCAGGTGCGTTGGCTCGCGCACTGGCGGCCGCCGAGCAGGCGGCTCGTGTGCGTGAGCAACAGCGGCAGCTGGAGGCCGAGCGTCGGGTGCACGATGAGCTCGATGCGGCGTACGGTGAGCTTCGCGCCGAACTCAACGCGCGCCTGCGTCCTGAATTGGGAGAAATCGCGGGCTCGTTCCTGACCGATCTGACGGACGACCGGTACAATGAGTTCGAGCTGGACGAGAACTACGAGATCATCCTGATCGGTGGCGGCGTGCCGCGGCAGGTGATTTCCGGTGGCGAGGAGGATCTCGCGAATCTCGTCCTGCGTCTGGCGGTGTCGCAGCTGATTGCGGAACGCAGCGGGCAGCCGTTTTCGCTGCTGGTGCTCGACGAGGTATTTGGATCGCTGGACGATCAGCGTCGGGCGAATGTCGTGGAACTCCTGCGCCGGTTGCAGGATCGGTTCGAACAGGTGATCGTGATCACCCACATTGATGGCGTGCGCGACGGCCTTGATCGCGTGCTCGAGGTCAGCGTGGATGACGAAACCGGTCGCGCCATCGTCGAACAACGCGATGGCGGGCGGGTGCCCGGTGAATCTCTTGCAAGTCTGGAGGTCTGAGGGTGGCAAGTTTGCGCACATGGCGTTCGGATCCGGTGGTGACCGGTCCAGAACTGATTCAGCCGGCGGACATTCCGGCCCTGAACACCGTGTTCAGCGATGCGTTCTCGGAGCGTTATCGCAAGGACGGGCTGGTGGGCGTGCGCGTGCCGTTTCTCAATCCGCTGATCTGGCGCTACGCCATCGAAGGCGCCGGCGCCGGAGCGGTGTTGTGGCGTACGGAGCGCGGGGCGGTGGCGGCGTTCAACATCGCGCACCGCAGTGGCACCGAAGGGTGGATGGGACCGCTCGCGGTGATGCCCGAACTGCAGTCGCGTGGTGTCGGTCGCACGATCGTTGAATTCGGCGTGGAGCACCTGCGCACGCTCGGATGCAGCGTGATCGGGCTCGAGACGATGCCGCGCACGATGGACAACATCGGCTTCTACTCGCAACTCGGATTTGTGCCAGGGCCGCTGACGATCACGGTGACACTGGACGCAGCGACGACGGACAGTCCGATCACGCTGCTCGGCCGCCTGCCGATGCTCGAGCGCGATGAGACGATGGCGCAGTGTGCCGTGCTCACGGCATCGCTGCGTGACGGCTACGACTTCTCCCGGGAAATGCGGATCACCGACGCACTCGCGATCGGTGATACGGTGCTGCTGCGCCGCGGTGGCGCGGTGCGTGCGTTCGCGATCTGTCACTCGGCGCCGCTGGTGGAAGGGCGCTCGCGCGACGAAGTGCGTGTCCTCAAGTTCGTGGCGGCGTCCGATGGGGATGCGCTGACACTGGTGACACATCTCACGGAGTACGCGCGTCGCTGCGGTACGCGGCGTGTGGCGATTCGTGTGCAGGGCGACGCATCGCGGCTGTATGCGGCACTCATCGCGCGCGGCGGCCGCGTGCGCTGGACCGATCTGCGCATGACCATGGCCGCGCACGCTGAAGCGCCGCAGCCCACCGATGGCGTGATGCTGTCGAACTGGGAAATCTGACGCCGCGAAAAAGTTCCCGCGCAAGACTTCTGCTGTGACGTATTTGCTGCCCATCCGTCCAGTTGACGAATGCGATCGCGGACACCAACCTTCTGCGCAGCACAAAAGTCCGGAACGGGAAGGCATAATTTTTGAGCCGATAAGTCTGCCGGTGAAGTCCGATAAATCGTGCTGACGTCATGCCCCAGTGCGGGGAAGGCGGAAGGCTGCGGGTGAGGGCTGTAGCGTATCGACGGGCTTCAAAAACCCCTTCTCGTTCCACTCTGGTGAATATGGGCGACCTCTCGTACAGAGGCGCCCATATTCGTTTTTCATCTCCGGGAACGCGACGGAGGGATAGTTTCTTTTACTCAGGCGGTCTGCAGCCGGAGTGTCCGGCGCAGTTCGCGCGGTGCGTAAGCAGAAGTCGCACCGTGACCCTTACGCCCGATACCCTCGCGCACAGTATGGGTATCACCGAGTGCCGATGCCGATCGTGACTGCCACGCGACGCCTGCGCTTCAACGCAGCGCATCGCATTCATAACCCTGCTCTCTCCGACGCCGAGAACACCCGCCTGTTCGGGAAATGCAACAATCCGAACTGGCACGGGCACAACTACACACTCGAGGTGTCGGTCACCGGTGAGATCGATCCGATCACCGGGTATGTGATGGATCTTGGTCACCTGCGCGGAATCGTCGAGCGCGAAGTGATCGATCAGATGGACCACCGCAACCTGAATCTCGAAGTCGAGATTCTGCGCGGGATCAACCCGACGGCGGAACACATCGTGGTGGCCTGCTGGAATGCGATCGCGCCGCATGTCGCGCCGGCGACGCTCAGCAAGCTTCGACTCTGGGAGACCGAGAATAATTATGTCGAGTATGCAGGTCATTAGACCAAGCGATGCCGATGAGGCATTCGATGGAGTGCGTGCGGCAGTGTCGGGTTCGGCGCTGGCGGAATACGAGGGTCTGGTGCGCCGGCAACTCGAGTTGCTGGGCGAGGAACCGGAGCGCGATGGACTCGTGAAGACGCCGAGCCGTGTCGCGAAGGCGATGGCGTGGCTGACGCGCGGCTACGAGATGAACGCCAGTGAAGTGATCGGTGATGCGCTGTTCGAGGAAGGTGCCGATGGCATGGTGATGGTGCGTGACATCGAGCTCTATTCGATGTGTGAACACCACATGCTGCCGTTCTTCGGCAAGGCGCACATCGCGTACATCCCGGACGGCCGCGTGGTCGGCCTGTCGAAGCTGGCGCGTGTGGTGGAAGTGTTCGCGCGCCGCCTGCAGGTGCAGGAACGCATGACGGAGCAGATTGCGCAGGCGCTCGCGGACGTGCTCAAGCCGAAAGGCGTGGGCGTGGTGATCGAGTGCGCACACATGTGCATGGCCATGCGCGGCGTCGAGAAGCAGAACTCGAAGACCATCACCTCGGCGCTGATCGGCAACTTCCGCAGCGATGCCAAGACGCGTGAGGAATTCCTGCGCCTGGCGCACGGGCCGCGCTGACCGGGCCCGTCGCGACACCCCGTGCTCTCCCGCCGCCGGTGCGATCTGATCGCATCGGCGGCGGTACATTTCCGGCATGACCCACCGCCTCACTGCCGTCATCACCGGCGCATCGAAGGGAATCGGCGCCGCGCTCGCCCGACGCTGTACCGCGGAAGGCGTCCGTGTTGCACTGCTCGCACGCACACCGGCACCGCTGCATGCGCTGGCATCCGAACTTGGCGCGGACGCGATGGCGTATCCGTGTGATCTCACTGATGCCGACGCGGTCAGCGGGGTGGCGACGCGCATCATGGTCGACTTCGGTGGTGCCCCCGACCTGCTGATCAACAACGCCGGCCTCTTTCAGCTCGCGCCGGTCGATGTGATGTCGGCGACGGACTTCAGTGCCGTGGTACAGACGAATCTCATCGCCCCGTTTCTGCTCACCCGTGCGCTGCTGCCCGCGATGCGCGCGCGCGGCAGTGGCACGATCGTGACACTCGGCTCGATCGCCGATCGGTCAGTGTTTCCGGAGAACGGCGCCTACGCGGCCAGCAAGTATGGGCTGCGCGCGTTGCATGAAGCGATGCGGATGGAGCTGCGCGGTACCGGTGTGCGCGCCACGCTCGTGTCACCTGGTCCGGTCGACACACCACTCTGGGATCCGGTCAATCCCGACGAACGTGCCGGCTTCACACCGCGCGCATCGATGCTCACCGCCGCTGACGTCGCGGATGCGATCTGGTTCACCGTTTCGCGGCCCGCGAGTGTGAACATCGACGAGCTGCGCCTCTCGCGGAGCTGACGCGGCGTGTTCACGGAACTGATCGACACGCTGCGTTGTCCCAACGCCCATGAGGACAGTTGGCTGGTCGCGACGAGCACCCGCACGCAGTCCCGCCACATCATGGACGGCAAGTTGGGTTGCCCGGTGTGCAGCGCGACGTTTGAGATCAAAGACGGCGAAGTGCTGTTCACCACGGGCAGCACACTGCGCACGACGCGTGTGCTGGACGATGAGGCCGCATTTCGGCTCGCGGCGCAGCTGCACTTGATCGAGGCGCCACAGCCGATCCTGCTCACCGGCAGCTGGTCGCGCGCAGTGCAGCCGCTGCGCACCATCGTGCCGAACGTGACGATGTTCGTCGGTGATGCCACCAGCATCATCTCGCTCGATGAGCGCGTCAGTACGCTGAGACTGCCGGCATCCGCCATCCCGCTGGCGACGGGTGCTTTGCGTGGCATCGCGCTCGATGTGTCACACGCCACCGGTGCCTACCTCACCGCCAGCGCTCGCGTCCTCCGCACCGGCGGCCGCCTCGTCGCGCCAGAACGTGTCACGCTCGACGACACCGTGTGGCGCATTCTTGCCCGCGACTCCGAAGTCACCGTCGCCGAGCGCCTCCCGACATCGAGCGCTCCCATCCAACTCAAACGCGCTCCATCGGCTCCGCTCTTTAGCGGCTGAGCATCCCAAACAGCGCAACGCAACGGCGCCACGGCGCAACGAACGTCTGTAAATCGTTGTGTTGCTGCGTACGAGTAAACGAACTCACGATCCGAAGGAAGTCCGTTGCGCCGTTGTGCCGTTGCGTTGAGTTGTTCTGTGCTCCCCAGTCTTGAAGCGGTCGAGAATTGTACGAAGATGGGAGCTATTCGACGGCCGTCGGGTCGTCGTAAAGCTTGTCGATCACACCTTTGTACTTCTCGTTGATCACACGGCGCTTCACCTTGAGGGAGGGCGTGAGTTCGCCGCCTTCGATGGTGAACTCGTGCTCGAGCAGCGCGATTTTTTTCGGTGACTCGAACTTCGCCAGCCCCGACATCTCGCTGCGCACTTCGCGGTCGAGTTTTTCGATCACCTGCGCATTCGTCAGCAGCGCCGAGCGATCGGTGGAGGTGATGCCCTTGTGCGCCGTCCACTTGAGCAACGCGTCCCAGCTCGGCACCACCAGCATCACCGGGAACTTGCGCTTGTCGCCGATCATCACGGCCTGACTGACGAACGCATTGGTGACGACGGTGTTCTCGATCGGCTGCGGGGCGATGTTCTTGCCGCCGGCGGTGACGATGATGTCTTTCTTGCGATCGGTGATACGCAGGAAGCCATCCTGCATGGTGCCGATGTCGCCGGTGTGGAACCAGCCGTCGGCGTCAATCGCCTCGGCCGTTGCCTGCGGGTTGCGATAGTAGCCCTTCATCACGCTCGGGCCGCGCGTCAGAATCTCGCCGTCGGCGGCGATCGCCACTTCCACGCCCGACACCAACTCACCCACCGTGCCAACACGGATGTTGTTGAGCCGGTTCACTGAAATCACCGGACTCGTTTCCGTGAGTCCGTACCCTTCGACCAGGGTCAGGCCCGTTGCGACAAAGAACTTGTTGATCGTCGATGCGAGTGGTGCGCCACCACTGCAGGCCACACGCAATCGACCGCCAAGTCGCGCCTTGATCTTGCTGAACACCAGCTTCTGCGCGAGCGAATATTTGAACGCCAGCCTGCCGCTCGGCGCACGCTTGGCGAGATACGCGTCAGCCCACTCGTCGGCCACCTGCAGCGACCAGTGGAAGATCGCCTTCTTGAGCGCCGACCCGGCGTTGCCACCTTCCATGATGCGCGCGTACAACTTCTCGTAGATGCGAGGCACCGAGCTGAGAATCGTCGGGCGGACTTCGCCGAGGTTGGCCGCGACAGCGTCGATCGATTCCGCGTACGCGATCGTGCAGCCGCCGGCGAACAGCATGTAGTGCCCGGACATCCGCTCGAAGATGTGTGACAACGGCAGAAAACTCAGCGCCACATCGTCGTCCTTTGGATCGAGCACTGGCAGTGACGCGAACACGTTGCTGTACAGATTGTCGTGCGAGAGCATCACACCCTTCGGCAATCCAGTCGTGCCGGAGGTGTAGATCAACGTCGCCAGATCATCGGGATGCGTGTTGAGCGCGGCGGCCTTCCACGCTGCGGCACGTTCGGTCGAGTCGAGTGCGGCGCCGCGGGCGATGAAGTCGTCCATCGTGCTGTCGCACCCGACCGGTGCTGGCGACGTGAAGCTGATCACCGTGCGCAGCGCGGGGAGATCGGGGCGAATACGTGCGATCTTCGCCGCCTGCTCGGTGGAACTGACGAACATCGCCACCGCGCCACTGTCGTTCAGGATGTGCACCATCTGCTCGGCGGGCAACGTCGGGTAGATCGGCACATCCGCCATGCCAGCGGTCAGGCAGGCGTAGTCGGCGATCGCCCACTCAGGTCGGTTCTCCGACAGCAGCGCGACGCGATCGCCGCGCGCGAGTCCGAGTTCCTGCAACGCCAGCGAGGTGTGGCGCACCCGCTCGAGGAGTGATGCGTGCGAGATGTCGCGCCAGGCGCCGTCGTGTTTGTAGCGCAGCGCGGCGGGCTTGGAGAATTTCGCGATCGCATCGAAGAACAGCTGCGTCAGCGTGCCGGGTGCGGGCCGCGGCGGGCCGCGAAACAGCACGAGCGAGGTGCCGCTGCTGGTCGGCAGTTCGGCCGGGGAAATTGCCATACGTCCTCCGTGCATCGAGTCCAACGGGAGAGCTGGTACGGCGAGCCCGGCTGGAGCCGCGTCGCCAACCTGCGGAGGCTAGGGCAGTGCGCGGAACGGCGCCAGCGTCAGGCGCATCCGCCCTTCGCTGGTGGGGTCAGCGAATCGTGAACGGCGACAGCTTCACCGGCAACGAGACCGGACTGCCCGGAACGACCGCGCCGAGCACCCTCGCCGACGCTTCGACGATGATCGAGCCTGTGCCTGTCGCGCCGGGCTTCGGATAGGCCTTCACGCGAATCGTGGCGAGTCCATTCGTCATTAACGCCGAGCTGATCGCGCGGCCACTCGTTGGGGACACGATCCGTACGGAATCGAGAATCGTCGTGCTGAAGCTGGCTACGCGAAATGCGATGCGCAGGCCGTTCTGAAACGTTGCCGCCGAATCCCGCACTTCACGGAACAGCGTTGCCGTGATATCCCGAAAGCGCGACGTGGTGTCAATCGCGTCATAGGAAATCGAATCCGTGGTGGTGTCACCGACACCGATTCCCGTCGGTCGTGGTACGACGGCGAACGTCTGCGTCTGACTTTGCAGCGCACCGGCCTGCGCCACGATGCGCACCGTGCTGTTCTCCTTCGTGCCGACCAATCGCAGGCCGCTGATCACGGTGAACGACTTCACCGACAGCGAGTCGATGCCGATCACCTTGATCTGCGTGTCACTCACGACACCGCCGGCACTGTTGAACGCACTCACCGGAACGCGTGTGGGCAGCAGATCGCCACCGCGCATCGTGTCACCGATGACAATGGCCTGCGCCGGCAGTGAATCGAATTGCAGCGACAATGGCACTTGCGGGTCGGTGCTGACCTCCGTGCAGCCAGCGATCGCCGCAGCGGTCAGCAGCCCGGCACAGATGCCACGCCGGGCATCCATCACGCGAAGTGCTCCGCCAGTCGGCCCGCGAGATTCATGTAGGCCAGCGCCGCCGGATCAGTCGGATTGCGCAGCACCACCGGTACGCCGGCGGCAAACGCATCGGCCGCCGCAACCGAGCGCGGAATGGCGATATCGAACACCAGGTTCTGCGGGAGATGCTGGCGGATGTATTGCGCGGTGCGCTCGCTGGACGAATTGCCGGTCTGATACATGGTCAGCAATACCCCCTCGAGTGCCAGTTGATCGTTCGTGCGCAGCGCGTCCTGAATGCCGCGCAGAATCTGCGGCGTGGTCTGCAGCGCGAGTGGCTCGCACTGCAGTGGGACAATGACGTGCTGGCTCAGTCCCAGCACGGCACGAACGATGCCGCCAAGTCCCGGTGGTGTGTCCACCACGACCACGTGACAGCGCTCACGTGCGACGCGAAGCAGCTGTGCCAGCTGCGGCGACTCGGCGGCGCGGCGCGAGTAGTCGTCATGCTCATCAGCATCGTTCACGCTGCCCACCAGCATGGCGCGCAGCCACGGCAGTTGCGTAGGCAGGATGATGTCGCGCAGCGAGGCTGACCCGCGCAGGTAGTCGGCGAACCCGACCGTCGGGTGACCTTTCCGCAGGCCGACGCCGTAGCGCACCGCGCCCTGCGGATCAACGTCCACGATCAGCGTCTTGAGGCCCTTCCGCGCGAATGCGGCGGCCAGGTTCACCGCTGTCGTGGTCTTGCCTACTCCGCCCTTCTGACTGACGACCGCGAGGACGCGGCCGAGTGGTTGTTCAGACGTCATTCCCGTGACGGAGTCCGTCAGTGCCGGTGGCTTTCAGGCCCGGAAGTTCACCCTGCGAAGATTCGGACTGCATCCCACGCACGGCCGCATGTCGCACCGGCGTATCGACCGGTTCTCTGGCGACGGCATCGTCGGCAGTCTCTGTCACTTCTGGTTCGCCACGCAAAGTACGCAGGGTGGCCTGCGCATGACTGATCCATCGGCTGCTGTCGCCTCCGGATGGGGCCGCTACCAGGAACGTCTCCAAATGCTGGATGGCCGCGTCTGCATCGCCCTTCTTCATCAGCAGAAACGCCACCCCGTAGTGTGCGCCCGGATGTGTCGGCGACGTCTCGATGATCTTTCGATAGGTCCGGATCGCCTCTTCGTAGCGCGCCGACTTCGTGAAGACGATCGCCATGTTGAGCAGGATCTTCGGATCATCCGGGCTCGTTCGCAGCGCGAGTCGGTACGACGTCAGTGCGCCGTCGAGGTCGTTGGACTTCTCCAGCGACAACCCTTCCGCCACGAAATCAGGCCGACTCGAGGCCAGATCACGCGACGTCGGCTGACCACCCAACAATCGCGAGACGCCATCGGAGACACGGCGCAACCAGGTCATGGAATACGTGGACAATGAGGAAACACCGCAAATCCTGAAGCGGGCGCACCCGAGGTGAGGACTCGTGATTCTGCACAAGCTACGCCCTCGGTACCATGTCCGGCAATGTTCGGCGCGCTGCAACACCATCGATTTCGAACTACCTTCGCGAAGCCCTCGTCTCCGCTGCCGCGATCATTCCGACGCGACGCGGTTCAGTTCGCCCTGATCACGGAGAAGTCGTGATGCCCCCGCGTCGCAGCACGGTCGATCCAGCCAAGGGTGTGCTGGAAGTTGAATGGCAATTGTTCGGCGAACTGTCGCGTGCACTCGCGCTCAAGGTGTCGCGCGAGTTCGATCCCGAGCTCGTCGTCGGCATCGCGAACGCCGGTGTGATTCCTGGCGCGACGATCGCCAGCATTCTCGATCGGCCATTCGTGTCGATGACCGTCAGTCGCCGGTATCGGCCCGATGCGACCGTACGTGAAACCCCGGCAATTTTTGGAGAGGCGCCCGCTGCCGCGCGTGGCAAGCGTGTCCTGCTGGTGGACGAAACCTGCGATACCGGTGACACCATTCGCCTTGCCAAGGCCGCGATCGTGAACCTCGGCGCCGAATCCGTGAAGACGGCAGTCAGCTTCAAGACTGGCTCGTTCAATCCGGACTTCGCCGCCATCGCCACGGAAGCGGCCATCATCCTGCCGTGGGATCGCGAGCTGCTCATCAACGGCGAGTTGGTGCTCAATCCCGCCTACTCCGCCTATCGCACGGCGTAGCTGCCTACGCTTTCCCCGCACGACGCAACAACTCGGCTTCGTCGATCACCTCGACGCCGAGTTGTGTTGCCTTGTCGAGCTTGGATCCGGCCTCCTCGCCAGCGACGAGGAACGAGGTGTTCTTCGAGACGCTGCTCGTCACGCGTGCACCGGCCCGTTCGACGAGTGTCGTCGCATCGGTGCGTGACAACGTCGGCAACGTACCGGTGATGACGACCGTCAATCCGTTCAGCGGACCATCGCCACCGCTCACATCGGGCTGCGTGGTCTGCACACGCGCCGCGATCAGTTTGCGCACCAGCGTCTGACCGGCGGGATCATCGAGAAACTCGCGCACCGACTCGGCGATTACGTCACCGATGCCGCGCACGGCCATGATCTCCTCGAGTGACGCGGCCTGCAGGCTTTCGATGCTGCCGAAACGCCGCGCCAGCAGCTGCGCTGCCACCGCACCGACGTGGCGAATGCCGAGTGCATTCAGCAGGCGTGAGAGCGGCTGCGCGCGTGATGTGTCGATGGCGGCGACGAGTTTCTCCGCACTCTTCTCCGCCATGCGATCGAGCGGCAGGATCTGTTCAGCGGTCAGCGAGAAGAAGTCCGCCGCATCATGCACCAGATCGGCCTGCACCAGCTGTTCGATGCGCGCGTAACTGAGTCCGCGAATGTCCATCGCATCGACGCTCGTGAAGTGCACCAGTGCTTCGAGCAGGCGCCCGGGACATGCCACGTTCGGACAGTAGAGCGCCACTTCATCGTCGTCGCGTCGTACCGGCGTGCCGCATGACGGACACTCGGTCGGCGCGGCATATGGCACCGGTGGTTCGGTCGCGCTGCGCTTGTCCGGCACCGGCCCGATGACCTGTGGAATCACTTCGCCCGCGCGCTGCACCAGCACGCGATCACCAATGCGCAGATCCTTCAGCGTGATCAGGTCGAAATTGTGCAGCGTCGCCATCCGCACCGTCGTGCCGCCGATTTCAACGGCCTCCAATTCCGCGTACGGATTGAGCGATCCCGTGCGCCCCACGTTAACGCCGATATTCAGCAGCGTGGTCTCAGCCACATCCGGCGCGAACTTCCGCGCGATGGCCCAGCGCGGCACACGACCGCTGACTTCGCCCAGTTCCTGCTGCAGTGACAGCAGGTTCACCTTCACGACCGCGCCATCGATCGCGAAGTCGATCTGCGCGCGATACTCCTGCTCGACGCGTGTTGCCCACGCATTGACCTGCTCCAGCGTGTGACACACGACGCGATGCGGCGCGACCGGTATGCCCCACTGTTCGAGTGCGGCCAGCAATGCATCCTGCGACGCGAAGGGCAACGCAGCCGAGCCGTCAGGATGCACCGCGGCGTAGCCGAAAAACCGGAGCGGGCGCTGCGCTGTGATCGCGGGATCGAGTTGCCGCAGCGCACCCGCCGCCGCATTGCGCGGATTGGCGAACACCGGCTCACCGGCGGCGATGCGTTCCTCGTTCATCTGCGCGAATCGACTGAACGGGAAGTACGCCTCGCCGCGAATTTCGACCAGCGCCGGTGGTGTCTCGGTCTTCAGGCGCAGCGGCACGTCGTGCATCGTGCGCAGATTCGGTGTGACGTCCTCACCGACCGTGCCGCTGCCACGTGTGGCGCCAGTCACGAGCACACCGTCGCGATAGGTGAGCGATACCGCCGCACCATCAATCTTCAGTTCGCAGCTGTAGCCGTTGGTATCCACCGCGTCGCCCGCGAGTTTGCGGAGCCGTTCTTCCCACGACTTCAGTTCCGCTTCATCGAACGCGTTGTCGAGCGACAGCATTGGGACGAGATGCGTGTGCTTCGGCAGCGCCGATTGTGGCTCGCTGCCCACGCGCAGCGTTGGCGAGTCCGGAGTGCGCAGCTCGGGATGTTCACGCTCGATCTCCTGCAACTCGCGGAAGAGCTTGTCATACACCACATCACTCAGCGTCGGCTGATCCAGCACGTAATATTCGTAGCTGGATCGAGTCAGTTGCTCGCGCAGTTCTGCGGCGCGGTGTGTCAGCGCGGTCGCACTGGAAGAGGATGTCGTCGCCATGGCAGAACGGTCGGCTGAGGTCGACGGCGAATCTACTCGAGTCGCATCAGCCGCGGATTCCCGGGTTGACGTGCCGGGCACGGAATCTGCGCACTGGGGTAGTATCACGTATCGAGTCCCGACACCGCTTCAGAGGAGGCATCGCATGATATACGAAGGCGACGAGGAAGAGCTGAACAACGAGGCAGGGGAGACCGAACAACATGGTCGTGACGGGGGCGCAGGCACCGTTGCGATCGCGGTACTCGCCGGCGCCGCCATCGGTGCCGCGCTCGCGCTCATGTTCGCACCGCGCAGTGGTCGCGACACGCGCCGCGTCATTGCCAAGCGCGCCGACGGCCTCCGCGAAACGGCAGGCAATGTGATCGACGACACCACCGATCAGCTGACGCGCGAATTGCGCCGGCGCGGACGTCAGATCCGACGAAAGATCGATCGGATGGCGTAGTCCGGTTCCGCCAGGCGATCACATTGCGGCGAGTCCTTGCAGAGGGCTCGCCGCAGTGTCTTTCGCAGTCAGTCTGATCGGCCGGATACTCGCTATCGCAGCTTCGCCAGCAACGCCGCACACTCCTGCTTGTAGCGCGCGTCGTTGAACTCCACCGTCGGCATCCGCGCCGCCGCCTCGCACGTGCTGCGGGCTTTCGGTTTCTGGTCCGTCTCGGCGTAGACCTTCGCGAGATCGAGACGATGTGTGATACGTCCGGGATCCGCTGACATGGCGGCTTCCATGTATCGGGTCGCTTCGGCCCAACTGGCCTGGTCGAAGACTTTGCCGCCGAGGAAGTTGCGCGCCGCGAAGCGGGAGAAGCTGCTCAGTCGCATGATCTCCGCATTCCAGACGCCAAGCACGTGCAGCGCTCCCGCGTGGGTCGGCTCGAGTTTCACCGCCGCGAGCGCCTCGTTGTGGATCTCGGCGGCGTACCGCACGCGATCGCGCGAACCGAGGCTCAGCGCAGTGCGACCCAACGCGACAGCCAGAATGAAGTGGCCATCGGCGCCAGTGGCGTTGGCAGTCACGGCGCGCCGTGCGTAGCCTTCCGCCTTCTGGTAGTACCCGGTGCGCTTCGTCGCGTCGGGGGCGCTTTCACCGAGATCCGCCGCTTCGCGCGCGGCGCGCCACAGCAGGTCGTAGTTGGTGGATGTCGTGGTCAGCGCCGCTTCGTATCGGGCGAGTGCTGCGGCCGGATTCAGGGCGGCGCGATCGCGCTCCGCCACCTGAATCACGGATGCGGCATCCTGTCCACCGATGGTGCAGAGCGGGGCCAGTACCACAACGCACGCCAGCATTGCCGAACGGCCGTGACGCAACACAGTTCGCATGAATGAGCTCAATAACGGAAACGACATGACCGCAGCAGTCCAGCAGCACGACACTACACCACTCCGCGGCGGTCGGTTCACCGCATGATTCTGCGCGACCTGATCGAACGCAAGCGCGATGGTGGACAGTTGTCCGTCGACGAGTGGCGCGAAGTGGCAGATGCGGCTGCAAATGGCTCTGTGCCGGACTACCAGCTGGCGGCATTGTTGATGGCGATTTTCTGGCGCGGCCTCGATGGCGCCGAAACGCGTGCGCTCACCGCCGCGATGCTGGGCACCGGTAACGTGCTGCGCCGTCCGGCGGGTGCAGTGCCGTGGATCGACAAACACTCCACAGGCGGCGTCGGCGACAAGACGTCGCTGATTCTTGCCCCGCTGCTCGCGTCAGTCGGCGTGTCGGTACCGATGATGTCCGGGCGTGGACTCGGTCACACCGGCGGCACCCTCGACAAGCTGGAAAGTATCCCGGGATTTCGTACCGATCTGACACTGGCGCGTGCCGAGGCCCAGCTGGCGGAGATTGGATGTGCACTGATCGGGCAGACGTCGGAAATCGCGCCCGCGGATCGTCGGCTGTATGCGTTGCGCGATGCGACAGCGACCGTCGAGTGCATCCAGCTCATCGCCGCCAGCATCATGAGCAAGAAGCTGGCGGAAGGGCTGACGGGCTTGGTGCTCGATGTGAAGCGCGGGAGCGGTGCGTTTCTGCCCGAGCTGGATCGCGGCCTCGATCTGGCACGCACGATGATCACTCTCGGCGCCGCGTCCGGTGTGCCGGTCGTCACGCTCGTGACCGCGATGGATCGCCCACTCGGTGACGCATGCGGCAATGCGCTCGAGGTGCGCGAGTGTCTCGACGCGCTGCGCGGTGGCGGGCCTGCCGATCTATGGACCGTGACGGAGGCGCTCGCGATCGAGATGCTCCGGCTGGCGCGGCCGAAGGCTTCGGTGGCGGAAACACGCGCGACACTGCGCGATGCGATCAGCAGCGGCGCCGCGCTGGAAAAATTCCGGCAGATCGTCGTTGCGCAGGGCGGCGACGTGCGGGTGCTCGACGATCCGTCGTTGCTGCCGCAGGCGCCGTCGGTGGGCGATGTGCTGGCCGATCGCGCCGGCATCGTGCACGCCCTGCCGCCGCGGCCGATCGGACATGCCATCATCGCGCTTGGTGGCGGTCGCACGAGCACCGACGATGTGGTCGATCCGTCGGTCGGCGTGGTGTTTCGTGTGCGGGTGGGCGAGGCCGTCCTCGCCGGCCAGCCACTCGCGACGGTGCATGCTGCCACGCCGTCGTCTCTCGCGGACGGCCAGCAGCGTCTGTCGGGCATTATCCGGCTTGGCGATGGGCCACCACCGGACGGCATCCTGCCCTGGGTCAGCCACCGCGTCACGACCGACGGCGTTGAGGAGCTCAACCACTAGCCGCACCCCGCCGGTCCGACGATCTTTGGCGTTGTCCGGCACGGGGTGCTCCCCCCGTGTGTCACGGTCACGAACGCTTACACAGCCCTCACATGCTCAAGCTTCAGGCCTTCGCGGCACTGGGTGTCGCCATTCTCGCCGCGGCGTTCTACTTCGGCTGGTTCTTCGCCGTCATGACGCCCGTGACGCCATCGACGGGCGGCCTCGACATCGGCTCGTCGAATATCTCGCGGCTCGCGGTCGGTGTGATCTTCGCCGCCATCATCGCGGTCGGTATCGCGTTCTTCCGTCAGCTCTGGAACGGCGCGAAGCACCAGAAGCACTGAGTGGGGATTCGTGCGCGCCGACTGTTGCTGGCTGGCGCGTGCGTGATGTCGGCGGGGCTGCACGCGCAGCGCGTGCGCCCCGTGCTCGATGGTGAGATGGTCGTCCGCCGCACGGACTCACTCTGGTCGGCGGCGTTGCAGCGCGGCACACGTTCCGCGTCCGGCGCGCCGGGACCGCGCCACTGGGTGCAAGGCGCACGGTACGAACTCGACGCGACGATCGATGCTGGTACTCATTCGCTGCACGCGGATGGGCTGTTGCGATATCGCAATCGCTCGCCCGACACGCTGCGGACAATTGCGATCAGTCTGGCGCAGAATCTCTTTCGCGCCGGCGCGCCGCACGACGAAACCGTCCCCGTCACCGGCGGGATCACCATCGATGGCATCTGCGTCGCGCGACAGGCGCAGGTCGATGGCGCGCGTCTCTGCGGTGCAAATACACTCACGCCGCGTGCTGATCTGCGGGTCGACTTCACGATTGCGTGGCTGACGCTTCCGGCTCCGCTGCTGCCGGGTGATTCGGTTGATCTGCGCGCGGCGTGGCACTTCACGATTCCTGGCGACGATGCGCCGCGCATGGGCAGCGACGGCAGTGTCACGATGATCGGATACTGGTATCCGCAGTTCTGCGTGTACGACGACGTTGCCGGATGGGAGGTCGACCCATACCTCGCGACCGGCGAGTTCTACATGGATGCCGCAGACTACGATGTCCGGATCACGGCACCGGCCGGTTATGTAGTCGCGGCGACCGGTGTGCTCAGGAATGCGGATGATGTGCTCTCTCCTGCCGCTCGCGAGCACCTGCGGCGCGCCACCCACAGCTTCGCGGCCGTGCCGATCGTCACCGACAGTCTGCGCAAGGCGAATGCCGCACTCGCAGCGGGCGCAACGCTGACCTGGCGCTTCTCGGCGGACAGTGTGCGCGACTTCGCCTTCTACGCGTCACAGGACGTGGTGTGGGACGCGATGGCGGCGGTCGTGCCACGTGCATCCGGCGGCGCGGATACAGTGCTCATTCACGCGCTCTACCGCTCGCGGATGCACGACTGGCGGCGCGCCGCCGACTACGGACGCCAGAGCATCGAACAATTCTCATACCTGTTGTGGCCGTACCCGTGGCCACAGATGACGCTGGTGGAAGGCATCGTTGACGGTGGTATGGAGTATCCGATGTTCACCGTGGTGTCCGTCAGTGGCGATGCGCGCGATCTGCTCACAACACTGGCGCACGAAATCGGCCACATGTGGTTTCCGATGCAGGTGGGCAGTGATGAACGGCGTTTCGCATGGATGGACGAAGGCATGGCGAGCTGGCTCGAACGCCAAGTGCTGCGTGCCAGTACCGGACACGATGACGACGACGACGGCATTCCCGATCTCTATCGCACCGTCGCCGGCATGCACGCCGAACAATCGATGCTCACCCACGCCGATCATTTTTCCGGGACACTGACCTACAACGCCGCCACTTACGACAAGCTGGTGGTGGTGTGTCGCGCCTATGCCGCCGAGTACGGCGACTCGGCACTGGTGCAGGGCGTGCGTGGCTTCGGACGCGCGTGGAGCGGGCGTCATCCGTATCCGCCCGATTTCTATCGCATGGTGTTCGCCGCCGCGGGCGATGAGCGCGACGCATTCGTGCGCGATTGGGTGCGTGGCACCGGGCACTTCGATGCGCGCATCGATGACGTGGTGCGATTGCATGACACACTCACCGTCACCATCACGTCGGGCGGCGGCGCGCAGCTCTCGGTGCCCGTCGTCGTCACGCGCGATGATGGTCGGACTGAGACGCTCCGCATTGCGGCGTCCGCGTTCCGACGCGAGAACACACAGACGCTGCACATCGCCAACGCGCGAACGGTCACGAGTATCGTGCTGGATCCTGCGCATTCGCGTCCCGATGTGAATCTCGCCAACCAGCGATGGGCGCCGTGAGACCGTTGGGACTATGACGTAATCCGGTTTAACCGGTTACTCGGTGTACGGGCACGTCTGCATTTCGCACGAAGTAACCCAAACAACGTGGCATCAGTGGTTTACGCCGAGAGCGAGGCGTGGAAGTGGATGGCAAGGCGCGCGTAACTGTCAACAAAAGTTGACACCGGTAATTGACAACCAGACTTGACACCGGCGAATCGGGGCGCAGAATAGCCTCGTGATTCCGAAGTTTCTTGCGAGAGCCAAGCGGAGATCACGCGGTTGCAGGACTGCATGGCTACCCGGGCCATGGTTCCCCCACGTGCGGGTCACGCACGGTAGTTCCTAGCTCCAGGAGAATCGTTATGGCTGATAACGATCCGAATCGCGTTTGGCCGTCAGGCCTGACGACGAGGGAAGCAGAGGAGTTGCACGATGGTCTCAAGCAGGGCACTCGCATCTTCGGTGCGATTGCGGTGATTGCGCACATCCTTGCGTTCATGAACACCCCCTGGCTTCACTAGAGGATACTGACCATGAATGAAGGGAAAATCTGGACTGTTGTGAGCCCGAACGTCGGCGTGCCGCTGTTCCTTGGTGCGGTCGCGGTGATGGCGTTCACGGTGCACTTCGCGATCCTGTCGCACACCACGTGGTTCTCTGCCTACTGGCAGGGTGGTCACAAGGCGATGGCTGCCGCACCGGTGACCGCACCGGCTGTCACGGCACCCGCCGCTGCAACTCCGACGCCCGCGGCGACTCCCGCGCCGTAATGGCGTTGTTGTCCCGCACGTCGTCGTAGGGGCCGGGATTTCACGATCCTGGCCCCTACGTCGTTGCCACACCCCGCGAATGGACAGGCGGGCAAACCCGCCGCATGTTCGCTCCCACTGCTGGCGCATTCGCCGCCGGCGTGTCCTCTGCTGGTTCGGCGCCGCTGATGAATCGCCTCTCCAAAAAACTGGTGTCGACGTGGGCGGAACAGGGCCCGCGTTTTCTGCCCTTTGCGGACGTAGCCACGGCCGACCTGCCGCTGTCTCGGCTGCTCCGCCTGTCGCTCTTTCAGGTCTCCGTGGGCATGGCGTCGGTGCTGCTCGTCGGCACCCTCAATCGTGTCATGATCGTCGAACTCGGCGTACCCGCGACGCTGGTGGCGGTGATGATCTCATTGCCACTGCTCGCCGCACCGTTTCGCGCAATGATCGGCTTCAAGTCCGACACACATGCGTCGGCGCTCGGCTGGCGCCGTGTGCCGTACATCTGGAAAGGCACGATGCTGCAGTTCGGCGGACTGGCGATCATGCCTTTCGGGCTGCTGGTGGTTTCAGAAGGTGGCAATCGCCTCGGTGGACCGATCTGGATTGGCTGGCTCGGCGCCGGCCTCGCGTTCCTGCTCACCGGCGCAGGGCTGCACACGGTGCAGACGGTTGGCCTCGCACTGGCGACGGATCTGGTCGCCGAGGAATCGCAGCCGCGTGTGGTCGGCCTGATGTACGTCATGCTGCTCGTCGGCATGATCGCGAGCGCCATCATCTACGGCGCGCTGTTGCAGAACTTCACGGACGGACGGCTGATCCAGGTGGTGCAAGGCTCTGCCGTCGCGACGATCGTGCTCAACATCCTCGCCATCTGGAAGCAGGAAGTGCGCGATCCGAACAAGACTCGCGAAGGACGCGAGGAACCGTCGTTCAGGGAATCGTGGGACAGTTTCGTCGAGGGGTCCGGTGCCATCCGACGACTGATTGCCGTCGGTCTCGGCACGATGGCGTTCACGATGCAGGATGTGCTGCTCGAGCCCTATGGTGGTCAGGTACTCGGACTGTCGGTGGCATCGACGACCCGGCTGACGGCGACGCTGTCGCTTGGCGGCTTGCTCGGGTTCCTGCTGGCGTCCCGGGTTCTCGGGCGTGGCGGCGATCCGTTCCGCATGTCGAGTTATGGGGCATTGGTGGGCATTCCGGCGTTCTCGTTCGTGATCCTTGCAGCACCCTTTCAGGCGCCACTGTTGTTCTTCACCGGAACGTTCCTGATCGGATTCGGCAGCGGTCTGCTGAGTCACGGCACGCTGACTGCGACGATGAACCACGCGCCGGAAAAGCAGCGTGGGTTGGCGCTCGGTGCGTGGGGGGCAGTGCAAGCGTCCGCTGCAGGGATTGCGGTGGCCTTCGGTGGAATCGTCCGCGATGTCGTGAAAGGCATGAGCGCGGCGAACATGTTCGGCCGCAGCCTGTCAGGACCGGCGACCGGATATTCACTGGTCTACAGCGTGGAGATCGTGATGCTGATCGTCACGCTGCTGTCGATGATCCCGCTGATTCGCCGATTGCCGCAACGCGTCACGGCGTGATCTCCAGCATCGTCACACGGAGCAGTGCGGCGTTTCTGCTCTGTGGTGGTATCGCGCTGCTGTTCGCTCCCGATGTGGTGCTCGGCGCACTGGTCCCGGGCATGCCGCCACAGGCGTACTGGCTTGGTCAAGTGCTGGCAGCCTCGTGGCTCGGCGTCGCGTCACTCAACTGGCTGCAACGCGGCACGGTGATCGGCGGTATCTACGCCCGGCCGCTCGTTTCGGCGAACTTCATTCTGTATCTCGTGTCGTCGATGTCGATGCTCCGCGTCGTGATCGCGCCGTCTGCATCGCGGGGCACGTGGTTCCTGGCCGTGCCGATGTTCGTGCTGGCGACGGCGTATGCTGCGCTGATGTTCAAGGGGCCATTCGATCCGCTGGACACGACCGCAGTCGGCACGCCGTGAGACGGCGCGAGGGGTCGCCACCGGATGATGACGACCCCTCGCGACTGCTGCGACGCCGGCGTGGAACTCAGACGTCGAGCACCGTCACGAAGCGAGCGTTGGCTTCGATGAACTCGCGGCGTGGTTCGACCGCGTCGCCCATCAGCGTCTGGAAAATCTGGTCGGCCATCACGGCGTCTTCCATGCCGACGCGCAGAATCGTGCGACGCTCGGGATCCATCGTGGTGGACCAGAGCTGCTCGGGGTTCATTTCGCCGAGACCCTTGTAGCGCTGCACGTAGACGTTCTTCTTGGCGTCGCCACCGCTGAGACGCTCCGAGTACGCTTCGCGTTCCAGTTCATCGTACGCGTAGAACTCTTCCTTGCCGCGCGAGACACGATAGAGCGGCGGCTGCGCGATGTAGATGTAGCCGGCATCGATCAGCTCGGGCATCTGGCGGAAGAAGAACGTGAGGAGCAGGGTGCGGATGTGGGCGCCGTCGACGTCGGCGTCCGTCATGATGATGATCTTGTGGTAGCGCGTCTTCTCGAGGTCGAACTCGTCCTTGATGCCGCAGCCAAGCGCCGAGATGATCGTGCGGATTTCCTCGTTCGACAGCACCTTGTCGATCCGGGCCTTCTCGACGTTGATGATCTTGCCGCGCAGTGGCAGGATCGCCTGGTTCTTGCGCTCGCGACCCTGCTTGGCCGAGCCGCCGGCGGAGTCACCCTCGACCAGATAGAGCTCGCAGAGCGACGGTTCCGAGAGCGAACAGTCGGCGAGTTTGCCCGGCAGGTTCCCGATGTCGAGTGCGTTCTTCTTGCGCGTCAGATCACGGGCCTTGCGTGCGGCTTCTCGCGCGCGCGCGGCGCTGACGGCCTTCTCGATGATGATGTTGCCGATCTTCGGATGTTCATCGAGGAAGGTCGCGAGATGTTCGTTCACGACACTGCGCACGATGCCTTCGACACTCGGGTTGCCGAGCTTCGTCTTGGTCTGGCCTTCGAACTGCGGCTCGCGGATCTTCACCGACAGCACGCAGGCGAGGCCTTCGCGCACGTCGTCACCGGTGAGCTTGATGCCATCCTTGTCTTTCTTCGAGAGGCTCGAGCGCTCGATGTACTTGTTGACGACCGAGGTCAGCGCACTCTTGAACCCAGTCAGGTGTGTGCCGCCTTCGTGCGTGTTGATGTTGTTGACGAAGGAGAACGTGGTGTCGGCGTAGCCATCGTTGTACTGCATGGCCAGCTCGATGCCGACGTCATCGCGCTCGGTGTCGATGTAGACCACTTCCGAGTGCAATGCCTTGCGCTGGTTGTTGAGGAATTCCACCATCTCGCGCAGGCCGTTGACGGCGAGGAAGGTGTCGCACTTGGCCTCGTCCTCGCGCTCGTCGGTGAGCGTGATCGTGACACCCTTGTTCAGGTACGACAACTCGCGCATGCGGCTGGCAAGAATCGAATAGTCGAACCGCAGCTCGGTGAAGATCTCGTGATCCGGCTTGAACCAGACTGTGGTGCCGGTCTCCTTCTTCGGCACGTCGCGCATCTGGCGCAGCTTGGTGATCGTCTTGCCGCGCGAGAAGTCGATGTAGTGCTCCTTGCCGTCGCGCTTGACCCACACCTTGAGCGATTCGGAGAGCGCGTTGACGCAGCTGACACCGACGCCGTGC
>JANLPZ010000021.1:0-13959 GCA_031367535.1 Gemmatimonadaceae bacterium | reverse complement strand
ACATCCTGGCGCTGGATCAGGCGGCGTTCCGCGCAGCGTTTCGGCAGTCGCCGATGAAGACGGCGAATTTGGCGGCGCTCACGCGGAATGCAGCGGTGGTCCTTCAAAACGCGCCAGCAGAAGTCCCAGCGAGAGCTCAGGTTCGACGCCACCACGATCTTCGGCGGACAGAATCGCTGTATCGAAGGTTGCGTTCGGCTACCTGATCAGCAGCGCTATTTGCGTGCGATCAGACTGCGACAAGAAAGACGCTCGCTCAGGACTGCTCTTATGCTGGCGTGCCACTGCAGAAACGTTCAGCGAATCACCCGCACGCCTTTCCCACCCTTGTACAAGGTCACCCTGTCGGCCCGGCCGTCGCCGTTGTCGTCGAACCACTGCTGCAGGATCGTCCCAGTTCCGTTGTACCAGGTCACCTTTTCGGGTCGCCCGTCGCCGTTGGAATCGGTGTATTGCGGACGAAGCTCTCCACCGCCCAGCCACTGGCGCACTCCATCCACTGCAAGCCGGTCGCCGCGATCGAAGATCACACCCCAGACCGTTTCCGGGAGCGTCGTGGGGTAACGTCGACCGTCCGGATTCCGACCGTCAGTATCGCGGCGGCCGGTGCCGTACGCATCGTCGCATCGACCATCCCGGTCGCGGTGCGCGCAGGCTCGGTCATCACGATCGCGGCGGTCGCTGTCCCGGTTGTCATCGTCCCGGTCGTCATCCTCATCCTGATCGACGCGATGGCGGTCGCGCCGCCCATCGCGCGCACGGTAGTCCGGATCATCGCGACCGTTCTGCCCATTGCGCTTGCCACGCTTCGCACCGTCGCCGTAAATGACACGTCCGCCCCCCTGAGTGGCTTCGCGGCGTGCCACGTCGCATCTCGTCGGACTCGGCTGCTGTCCAGCTGGACGGCCGTCATACCACACGCGACACGCGCCGGCCGGTGGCAGCTGGCCCGGCGGAATCGACGCACGTGCGCTGCGACCCTGGGCTCCTGCCACACCAACCGCCACCACCCCTGCAAGCACGCAGGTCATTGCCCACCGCAACACCGTTCGTCGCTGCATCGAACCTCCTCGCGCTTTCCGCGCAGTATGCCCTCAGTCAGGGGCATGAACCGGGCCGCAGGACGACGTACGCGGCCAAAGCGATGAGCCACGTGCCATCGGCGGGAAGCGCCCGCGCCGCTGCCGCCGCAGCAGCAACGCGTGTGCTGCACGACGTTCACCTCTGTCGCGACAGTCCAATGCGTCGCTGCACTGCTCCGCGATGCGCGGGTGCCTTCAGTTCGCCATCACGGCATAGTCCGTCGACGCGAGCAGTCGCACGTCGCCGGTGACAAGGGTCGGCACAGCACCTGTGCCGTCGCCGCGAGGGAGCCGATCAGCAGGATCCTCGTGCGAAAGCGTGAGCTGTCGACTGGCAGTGGCGACGTCATGTGTGAGAGCAGCTTCGCGTTGCGGGAGTGCGCTCACCATGAGCTGCACCCACTTGGTCGGCGCCGTCTCGCTGCGAACACGTCCACGTTCAGCGAGCAGCAGCTTCATGCGGCGCCATTCCCCGAAAATCGGTCCAGCTTGCTTCACCAAATGAAAGATGTGCTCCACCCGACAGCGCGTGCGGGAGCGCGCCTGGTTGATGCGACCCCAGTTGGTGGTGCGCTTGCCGCGGCGATTGATCCGATAGACGCCACCCGACGCTTCCCACTGCGCCTTGTCGGCCTGCTTCCAAGACGCCTGATCGCCGAACAGCGTGCGTTCCTGCCCGTGCAACAAGTCATCCAACTGCGTGATGTCGGCGGTCGCGGCATCGGTCGTGGTGACGGTGTGGACGATCCCGCGCGCATCGCTCCCGACATGCACCTTCATCCCGAAGTACCACTGATTCCCCTTCCGCGTCTGCTTCATTTCGGGATCGCGGGTCTGCGTCGCGTTCTTCTTCGAACTCGGGGCCGCGATGATGGTCGCATCGACTATCGTGCCCGCCCTGAGCAGCAGCTTGTGCTCTCCAGCAACGCGCGCACGGTCGCGAAGATCTGGGCCGCGAGGTCGTGCTCCTCGAGCAGATGGCGGAACCGCAGAATCGTCGACTCATCCGGCACCGTATCCTCGCCCAACTCCACGCGCGCGAAGCGGCGCATCGACTCGCTGTCATACAGCATGTCTTCGGCCTTCGGGTCCGACAGATCGAACCACTGCTGCAGGACGTACACGCGGAGCATCGTCTTCATCGGCAGTGGGCGGCGCGCCCGGCCCGGCGGCGTGTAGTGCGGCGCGATCAGCGCGAGCAGCGGCTGCCACGGAATCACCCGATCCATCTCGCCGAGGAACCGCTCGCGGCTCGTCACTTTTCGCTTCGTGTCGTGCGCCACACTCGCCAACGTCTTCTGCTCACGCATGTCGTGCTCCGCAGCGACAAGGTCAGAGCGGCCGGGCTCCCGAATACGACGTCACGGTGCAAGATTTATGCAGAGCTTCCTTCAGGGTTGAGTAAGTGAGGTCCGACCAAAAAATGAACTTTTGCGCTGCCGAAGTTTCCTTCTTCCCTGTCGCGTTCACGCGGTCGTGCTGCGGAGCAGGAGTCGACACGCGCGATAACGGAACTCGTCACCGCGCGTGCGCCCGATACCTGCCAAGCGTCAATGTCGTTTAGGCTCCCCTGCGTACTTGAAAGAACAGGTAGCTGCCTGCAGTCCCGTTGTAAGTGAACTCGACCTTGCATGCTGGGCCATCCGACGTACTCAGTGGCGTCACTTCGCTTGGCGTGGGGCAGGCCGCGAAACCGAGAGCGGTCGTGATGCTCACGAACTGCAGCTCGATCACCTTCGTACCGACGGTCAGCGTCCCGACACCCTTCGTGCGCAGCGTGCGCGGGTTGTACATCAACCGCGCGCTGGGGCTGGCGATTACGCCCGCAGAACTTTGAAACGCGAGCCAGCTGTTCGCATTCTGCTTGTTTTCGAAGTAGACAGCGTTGAACTGGAAGGATGCTCCATCCGCCAGCATCGCTCCAGCCGTATCGATCGGTGGTGGAGGTGGCTCACCGTCGTCGAGGGAAGTGATCGCGTTCGACGTGTTGCCGACCTGGATGAGCGGTGAGGTCGGCTCGTCGGTCACGCTCGCGCACGCGGTCGCGGCGGCGAGGAGCACGAGGGTCAGGCACGCAGGAAGTCGCATGGGACGCTCCGTGTAGTGGGGGACGGTAGATCCGTGATCGTCGGGAGGTGTCAGCGGGACGACGAGACACGACGCGACGGTCCGCTCCGGACAGTGCTTGCCGGGCGGTAATTGCGCCAGTGTCACGCTGCACCGCCCGCCCGTTTGCACGGGTACCCTCAACTCAGCGCGTCGCGGAAACCGGCGTTCGTGAGGGTCCGCTACGTGACAGCTCGCGAAGGGCGAGTTGTGCCTCCTGCACCATCGGCTGCACCTCCGGATCACCACGTTGCCACGCATCCGCGACGAGTGAGAACGCGCGTATTGCGGTCTCCCGATCGTTCCGGCGCCGTGCAACCCGCCCGCGTTCGAGGGCGATCAGCACCTCCATGGGAGTCATCCACGTGTACAGCCGTTGTCGGAGAAGTCGGTCGGCCGCTTGCAATTCGCCCACCGATGCGAGCAAGCGTGCCTCCTCGAGTCGGTCCATGTAGCACGAGAGGCACAGCGTGTCGGACAGCGTTGCGAAGCCGCGTATTGCGCGCGCGGTGTCGCGCTTCGCCAACAGCCCGTATGCGCGGGCGGCGCCCGCATCATGTGTGGCCACGAGCCGAGTGCGTCCCTTGGCGGCTGACGCGACCGAATCGGAGCGTTGCTGGAACCGGCGAATCGACACCGTATCACCCTTGGCCGCCCAGTACGGCAGTGCGGTGCGCGCCTGCGCCGAACCGTCTGCGAGCCACCGGGCGAACACGGCGTCGGCGGTGTCCGGCGTGATGCCGCCGAGGAGGACGAGCTCGCCGAAGAGCTGCGTCCGGCGGTTCCCGAGTGACTCGTACGCCTCGCCGAGGCGCCCACGGTACGCAAGGGACAGCGGGAGATAGCGATGCACACGCAGCGAATCCGTGGCGTACGTCGGTGACGAGGCCGGACGTCGTGCGATCGCCCGCACCAGCGTGATCGCGGTCTCCGCACTGTCTGGCCAGCGCCGTATCCGACCCACCGCTTTCGCGAGTGCGTCAGTCCCGATCGTGTCGAGTATGCGCGCGTACTGTGGTGACGACGCACGCGCGGGATCGGCGAGAAATTCGACGAGCCGAATGCCTTTCGCCTCTTCATCAGTGGGGCGCAGCGCAAGGTAGGCACGTGCGTAGCGCAGGCCGGCCTCGCGCCCGCGCAGCTGGAACGCAAGCTCGGTTGCGTGGATGTACGCCGGTGCGAAGCCCGCATCGAGCGCGATCGCCCGCTCGAACGCGGCGAACACGCTTTCGTCGGTCACGTCGGTGACCGTACCGTAACCGAGATGCTCACGCGCTTCACCCACCGTGTACCACACCTCGGGATCGGCGGGGTAACGGAGCGTCGCCGCGTCGACGGTCGCGAACAGCCGGCGCAGGGTCGGCCAGTCGGACAACTCGCTGTCACGTTCCGTGAGCGCCGCGAAGAGCGAATCGGCAACCACCAGCAGGCTGTCGCGAGGTGCGAGCCCAGCGTTCAATCGCCCGGCGCGGAACGCATACGATCGTCCCACGGAATCGGCGTTGTCTTTCTGAAAGCCGATGATCTGTCCCATGCGTCGCAGCGGGAGCGCGAATGCCGTATCGAGAGCGGCGGCTCGCGTGTACGCCGCGAAGGCAGGCTCCCACGCGGTGCGGCGGAAATTCTGCTCGCCCTGCAGGAACAGCTTGAGTGCCTCGACGGATGTCTTGGCCAGTGGGCTTCGACGCACGGCACCAAGCGCGTAGCGCTCGCTCAGGCGCTCGATGATGAACCGCGTTGCAGAGTCGGTGAGCGGTTTGACATCGACGCCGGTCCACGATCCCTCCCACAGCGAGTCGCTTTTGGCATCCAGCAAGGACGCGTTGAGGCGAACGAGGCTGCCCGGTGCGCTGTTGAGTGATCCGAACACTGCATACTGCGCGCTCGTGCGCTGCGCGAGCGCGCGCGCCGAGGCTCGGTCCGCCTTGCGGCCTCCCCAGCCGCGAATCGCGACGGCCGGAGACACCGTTCCCAGTGGTCCGATGCCGTCGAGGTTGCGCGCGAGTATGTCGACCATTCCTTCCTGCCACAGCTCGTATTCGGGCCGAAGCGGATTGAACGGTGCAATCGCGAGCAGGACCGATGGCCCGACGACCTGTGCACGGTTGACGTACTGCATGGTGAGAATCCCAGCGGCGGCCACGCTCAGCACCGCGGCTGTTGCGAAGATCGTGCGGCGAGACAGCGCGCGTCGCCATCGCGCCAGCTGACCCCTACGCGCGCGCGCGCCACTCGATACCGGCCATGTTTCCGGCGTGCCCAGTGCCTCGGCGAACTTCGCCATGGATGGAAACCGGTCGGCCGGCGATTTGGCCATGGCACGTATGATCGCGTCCTCGACCATCTCCGGCACGGTGCCCCGCACGATGGAGATCGACGGCACCGGCTCGAGCATGTGCCGCGCCATGAGGGCCTGCGCGGTCTTCGCCGTGAACGGCGCCTGTCCGGCGAGCAGCTCGTACAGCACGCAGGCGAGACTGTACTGATCGCTGCGACCGTCGAGCTCGCGATCTGCGGCCGATTGCTCGGGACTCATGTAGGTCGGGGTGCCGAGACTCATGCCGGTGCGGGTGAGCGCCTGCGTTGCGCGCAGATCAGCGCTCGCGCGCGCAATGCCGAAGTCGCCAAGCAGCGGGAAGCCATCCTGCAGCAGGATGTTCTCGGGCTTCACGTCACGATGGACGACCCCGTTCCGGTGCGCATACTCTAAAGCATCCGCGATCGTTCGGGTGATCTGCACGGCGTCGGCAACAGGGAGCTGCATCTCGCGCTCGAGCCGCGCATGCAGCGATTCGCCGGTCACCACAGGCATCACGAAGTAGAGCTGCCCGTTCGTCTCCCCCGCATCGAGCACCGGGATGATCGCCGGATGCGTGAGGGCCGACGCGATCTTGATCTCGCGCCGGAATCGGTCGGCACCGACGGCGGCGCCGACATCCTGGTCGAGCAGCTTGACGGCGACGGACTCGCCGGTGACGCCATCGGTTGCCAGATAGACGACGGCCATGCCACCACGTCCGAGCTCGCGCTCGACGGTGTAGCGTCCTCCAATCGGACTGGGGAAATCTCCCGACGAGACGCCCAGCGTATGCTCCGGTTGAGGATAACGACGCAAACGTACGGCGCGGTGAGAGCGCGGGCCAGACGGATGGCGCACCGCGCGGCCGACGTGAGATGTGCGCGACCACGCCACTCGTGTTCACGCTGTGCTTTTTCCGCATCAACGCGGCGGTGCAGGCACACCGCGTGCGGCGCACGCGGACCTGCGCGCACAGAGGTGAATCCTCGCTTCAGCCCGCAACGACACGGTTGACGACGCAGCGGTTACGCGAGCAGGGGCACGGCGCGCCGAGCATCGGGTAACGCGATCAGGCGACTGGATGTGCGTCCGGTCCGCACCGCCCCCCCCGGTCTACGCCATTGCGTCCAGAATGGTTAAGCGTCCGGTCAGCAGCGGGAGCTCAAATCAGTTACAACGACACATTTTTCTGAGACCGTGTGTCCGTTGAATGGGAAGTTCTCGCAGGAGTTGGCGGAGGATACGCCGTTCAGTGCGCGGGAGTTCTTCGCGGGGAAGGATGCGGTGACTCTGGCGCGCGACATCCTGGCGCTGGATCAGGCGGCGTTCAGCGCGACGTTTCGAACGTCACGGATGAAGCCGGCGAAGCGGGCGGGGCGGCGGCGGAATGCAGCGGTGGTGCTCGAGAGCGCGCGCATCGGTGCGTGAGCAGCGGCGCTGCTATGGCGTCGCTCACTCACGCGGCGCACGGTGCTCCCCGTGCCCAGCTTTCCGAGGCTGTGGTCGCCCCAGCACAGCACCTGACGACCAATCGTGATGCCGCACGAGTTGTCACCGACTGACAGACTCGCGAAGTGCTGCCCACCAATGACGCGCAGCTGCGTCGGATAGCGTCCACGGCCATCGGGGCGGTACACCGCATCGTCGACTCGACCAATGCCGAGTTGCCCGGCGCCTGCAGCTTCGCCGCGATGGCGGCGGCGATCTCGTCCTTCACCGCGAACACATCGACCACTTCGCGATCAAACCGCTCCGACCACAGATGATAGCCGTCGGCGACCAAGACGAGTTGCACCGAGAGGCGCATGCGGTTGCCCGATCGGCGCAGGCTGCCCTGCGGCCGTCGACGTCGTCGCCAACGGCTTGCTCGGGACTGATGCAGGCTGGCGTCCCGACGCTTATCCCGACCTGCGTGAGCGAATCGCCCGGCGTGTCGCTGATCGCCTTGCCGATGCCGAAGTCGGCCACCAGCACGTGCCCATTCTGCAACGGAATGTTCTCGGGCTTGATGTCGCGATGGATGATGCCGAGTCGGTGCGCGTGATCGAGCGCGTCGGCCACGTCGCTCGCAATGCGCACGGCGTCGGCAACTGGCGCTGCGTATCGAGCCGCTCGCGCAGCGTCTGGCCCTGCACCACCGGCATCACATAGAACAGCGTGCCGTCGGTGTCGCCCGAGTCATACAGCGGCAGGATGTGCGGATGACCGAGCTTCGCCGCGAGCTGGATCTCGCGCAGGAAGCGCTCCCGGCCGACCGAGGCGGCGACGTCGTCGCGCCACACTTTGATGGCGACATCACGATCGTGCTTGAGATCGTGCGCGAGGTAGACCACCGTTGTTGCGGAGTTCGCGGACGGAAATGTTGTCCATGCTGGACGCGTATCACGCGTGAGACAAGCGCGCAAGAGTTGTGGTCATACGCCCTGTCGCGAGACGAATCCCGCAACGGGTATACCGACACATTTCCACGGACGTCTGCCCGTGAAATCGGAAGTTCTCGCAGGAGCTGGCGGCGGGTTCAGCGTTTGCGTCGCGCGAGTTTATCGCGGGAAAGGATGCGGCAACGTTGGCGACGGACATCCTGGCGCTGGATCAGGCCGCGTTCAGCGCGACGTTTCGGACGTCACCGATGAAGCGGTCGATGCTGGCGGGGCTGCAGCGGAATGCGACGGTCGTGCCGGACAACCTCCGGCATCTGCAGGCACGTCCGCGACCTTGAAATCGTCGCCAGCGCTTTTACGACGTCGTCGTACGACATCATTGAACCGGAGCTACGAGCCACAGCGCTGTTTCTCGTCGGGGTGAGTGAACCCCGCACCGTTTGTTCACGCACGCAGCGGCGGAGCAACGCACATGCAGGAACGACGAATCGGCCGCGCCACGTATCTGATCGCGCGCTCCGGTACCGAGACCCCACCGTGTCACGGCGCCGCCGAATCGCTCCGCACAATGGTTTCCGACAGTCGCGCCCATGGTACGCCGAGCACGGTCACCTGCGCCTGATTGTCCACGGTGCGAGCATCGGCGTTGAGCGTCAGCCACTGCTCCATGTACACCGCTGGAGACCGCAACAGATAACGCAGATGGAACCGCGCGCCATTCGTCTCGGCCTGCACCTCCCCTTTCGCATCGCTGAGGGTCGCAGTGAAATGCGTCGCATCGACACGACGCAGGTACCACACGCGCGTCTCGACGCTGCCGTCGCCAAAGGTGAGTGTCTGATCGAGTCGAAAGCGACCGTCGGTTTCGGTGCGACCAACTCCGTCGACACGCACCGTTCGGTCCGCGCCGATGCGGACATCCAGCCGGCCTTCGCCGTGCGTGTGTCCGGCGAAGAACTGCGTCGGATCGAAGATCGGTTGCGCGGCCGGTACTGCGATCGGCGCGAGGCTTGCGAGGCACCCAGCCAGCAACAGAGTCAGGCCGACAGGAACGACGACCCGAGCCGCGTTCAGGCGGGAATAGCGGGCCGAAATCAGAGCGCCACGCTGACGTCGAGCTTCCGAAATAGAGAACGGAGGGCGCACCATGACAGCACGACCTCCGAACAAACCGGGAGCGTTGTGCCGCTGCGCGGCTACGCCGGCAACTTGGATGCGAGCACGTCGGCGGAGAGCAGCCGTGGCGGGCTCGCCAACAGTTCGTCGGCCGACGCCATCAGTGCGGCCGCGATCGGCCCTTGGAGATGTGCCTGACGACCGGCATCGGTCGGGAACGCATCGACGATCCAGAATGTGGTCGGGCTCGTACGCAGTGCGAACCATGCGATCGTCGCGGGCTCGGCCTGCGCGAGCGGCAGTGCAGACGCCAGGAACGCGGCAAGCTTTTCAGCCGCCTCGGCTTTCGCCTCGAGTTCAACGACCAGTGCAACCGTGACCATGAAAACTCCGGTGGATGACAGCAGCTCCGCGCGAGACTGAGTACGCGGCGAACATGGCGAATCGTGTCAAAACATGTGATGCGCCGCGAACAAAACAATACGCGCTGCAAAAGATACCTGCGGCCAAACGCGGAGCATCCCGCCGCTGGCGCACTTCGCATGAAAGTCGCGAGACACCAGTCCGTTCCACCGAATATTCGCAGCAGACGAAGCGTGACGTGCAGCTGAGTCAGCCGCGAACAGCCTTCGCTATCTCCGGACGAACTGCTTGAGCGGCGCCAGCGGCAGTCCTGTAACGCGACCAAACGCAGTGACTCTTGATGTCGCCAGGTCGCTACCAGATACGAGCGCGGTTGCGGAGATCTGAGGATTGTGCGCCCCGATCATGACACGGCCACCGGAGAACCCGGCCCAGATCCACGCGTGCGCGCACGCCGCGGCCAGACCGGGCGGGGCGACAACGGCGATTGGGACGCCCGTCTCGAGCAGGACGGTCGACGGATGGCGGTAGAACGCCCGAGTCACGACGGCGGCGAACCGGCCCGCCAGCTGTCGGCGCGCAGCGCCCCGTTGCGTAGCGCGGCACCGCCGTGGGCGCGTTGGTCTTCGGCATGCGACCCTCGAATACTCATCGTGTCCGTGGACCGGCTCCCAGCTGCCCCTGCGCGCCGAGCCCCCAGCAGTACGTCGCGCCGTCGGCTGTGAGGGCGCACAGATGATTTTCACTGGCGGCGATCGTCACGAAGCGGCGCCCACCGGCGGTCTCGCGCGGTGTCGGGGACAGGTCCAGCCGCTGACCGATACCGAGCTTGCCCCATTGGTTCAGCCCCCAGCACACAGTGGGGCCGGTGACGGGGGTGCCGCACGTGGCGCCTCCCGAGGCGGCGATGGCGACGAACGTCTTGCCACCGAACGCGCGCACCGGCGTGTCAGCGTTGCGGTACTCGCCCGTGCCGAGCTGCCCCTGACCGTTGTCACCCCAGCACAGCACTTCGGCGCTGCTGGCGATGGCGCAGCTATGACTGTTGCCAACGGACACGGACGCGAAGCTGACGGCGGAGTTCACAGGTGCTGGTGTGGGTGAGCAAAGGTTCGTGACGCCCGCGAGCACCGAGGTGCACGACACGCCGGCTCTCCCGAGCTCCCCGCGTCCCGCCGATCCCCAGCAAGAGACGCGGCCCGCTGCGGTGCGAGCGCAGGTGTACGAGTCGCCGGCGCCGATCGCCACGAAAGGCTCGGCCGCCGTCACGCGCCGCGGAACGAATGTGGTCGTGCCAAAATCAGAACCGCCCGTTTCGCCGAGGAAGTTGAAGCCCCAGCAGTACGCGGTGCCGCTCGTGTCGAGGGCGCAGACGTGGCGTGTACCTGCGGCGATCGCGGTCGCGCGCATCGTGCCGATGCGCAGTGGCTGGCGCGCACAGAGCGCTCCTGACGTCCCACAGCGATCCGGGACGAGTTGCGCGATTTGTCCGCCACTGGCGAGGCCCCAGCAGTAGGCAGCCTGATCGAGTGTGATGCCACAGGTGACGTGACGACCCGCCGCGATGCTCGCGAAACGCAGTGCGCCGCTCACCTGCACGGGACCGGTGCGCAGCGCGTCGCTGCCCTCGCCCAAGGCGCCAAGGGTGTTGTCGCCCCAGCACCACGCCTCGCCGGCAGCAGTCAGGCCGCAGGTGTGCGAGGTGCCGGCGCTCAACGATGCGAGCGGCGGCGCTGCACTGACGAGCATCGGCGCGTCCACGCAGCTGTTGTCGTAACAGCCTGCGAACTTGTCGTCGGGCGCGCTGGGCCCGGCGATTCCGCAACCGGTCAGCACGACGGTCGTGATCGTTGTGCATGTCGTCAACAAGGCGTGCGCTCGGGTGGTGAAAGGCATGGCGGTGGCGGTGCGGGAATTGGTCAGGTGAGACAACAATTTCGTGGCAGCCTGAGGTAGCGAGACCGGGCATTGGCACTCGGCACATGCAGCCGGTTCGGATCTGTCGTGCCGTCAGTCTCGCGTTCGTGTATCGGCCCGGTGATACGTCAGATGACGTAGTCGTCGCGGCGCATCACGAGTCGAGCGCAAGTCCAGCCGATTTTCAGTGCAGATCATCCGGTGATGATTTTTTGGCGCGAGCGGGTCGGCATCACGCGCGGTGTCTCCGGTTCGACGCGACGCTTGTCTACGTCATCCGACGTATGGATGGCGGATCGAGTCGGCGCGATCCTGGTCTGACCGGAATTCCTGTGTGCTCGACCCACCATCGCGCGGCGTCGGGCGCCACCCAGTTCCGGTCACCACTCGCGCTCACGTGCGGTTGACGACAGCGTTTGGCCAACCGCACGTGAGCATGGAGGTGCGAGAACATCCGCGTCGCGCACCACGCAGCATTCACTCTTTCCCCAACGCTCCATGTCACATCGCCCTTCCCTGGTGATCCTTGCGGCCCTCCTGCTCACCGTGGCGCCACTCGCGGCGCAGGCGCCGGACTCGATGCGAGTCGGCCAGCGCGACACCGTGACGCAGGACACCCTGACGGTCATCCGGCTGCGCGACGGGTCTGTCCTGTTCGGACGCATCCTGACCGAGGACCCCGCTCGCCTTCGTGTGCGGACCGTCGGCGGCCTCGAGATCGACATCCAGCGCGACCAGGTCAGCTCGATCGCCCGCACGCGAGGGCGGCTGGTCGGCAATGAATTCTGGGCGGAAGATCCCAATGGGACGCGCCTGCTGTTCACGTCGACGGGACGCGCACTGGGCAAGGGAGAAGGGTACGTCTCGACGTATTACATCTTCTTGCCGTTCGTCGCCTACGGCGTCACCGATCGCTTGACCATCGCCGGCGGCACCCCGATTCTGCCGGGTGTCATCGGTCGCGCCTTCTATCTGGCGCCGAAGTACACGATTGCCGAGAGCGATCGGGCTGCGTATTCGATCGGCGCGCTCACTTTCGCGCTGACCGAGGACGTAGCGGCCGGCACGTTCGGCCTGCTGTACGGGGTTGGCACCTGGGGCAACCGGGACAATGCCTTTACCGCGGGTCTGGGCTGGGGGTACAAGTGGGGCAGCGACGGCAATGACCTGAGTAGCGCGCCGGTGCTCGTGCTCGGTGGTGAAACACGCGTCAGTCGCCGGGTGAAGCTGGTGACGGAGAATTGGTTCTATACCGGTGCCGTCGACAAGGGTGGCATTCTCAGCGGCGGCTTCCGATTCATCGGCGACCGACTCACGAGTGACCTGGGCCTGATCGGCGGTGTAGGGGCAGGCAGCGTGGCGTGCTGCTTTCCGAGCGTGAACTTCGTGTGGAATTTCGGGCGCAAGCGGCGGTGAGGCAGGGTGTGTCCGTCGGGTGCCGCAGGGACAGAGTCAGCTTGCTTGTACGCGCACGCGGTGACGGCTGCGAGCAGCCCAGATGCGGACAGCTGGCCGAGCGCACGATGAGCGCCCCCGCGTTCGGATGCTACGCGCGGCGGCGCGGACCCGGCCTGAGCGCTCTGATGATCAGCAACAACACCACGGCACCAACAAACGCGACCGTGATGGTTGCGGCGATGCCACTGAACGGCAAGGACACGCGAAGTGCGGCAAAGAGCCAGCCGCCGATCACGGCACCGACGATGCCGACGACAATGTCACCGATCAGTCCGTACCCGATGCCGCCTACCACCGCACTGGCCAACAAGCCAGCAACGAGTCCAACGACAATCCATGTGACAATATCCACGCAGCGCTCCGTAGGCCTGAGTAAGAAGTAGATACCGCAGTCCGGCCCTCTCGCGCAGCTGCGCGCCCGTCTTTGCAACCCGAATGGAGCGGTGAGTTACAGTTGCGACAAGGACGACGACCGGATGAGTGCGAACGACGAGACACCCGATGGAATCAAGTGCACGATGCACGCCATCGTCTGGAGGTCGGCGCGATGATAGGTCACTGGATTGCCCGCCGCCTTGGAGGCCGGCGTCCGTGACGACCGCCGCGGTGTGAGCGCTCGCGCTTCGGCGAGGCCAGGCGGTCGTTCTGCGGCACAGGAGACGGCACGCGCGGTAACCGAACTCGTCACCGCGCGCGCCCGCGACCTGACTGCCGTCAGGGAATCGTTTCTGTTCCCTTGCGTGGTTGAAGGATCAGGTAGTTGCCCCCGACGTCGCGATACGTGAACTGCACTCGTCCGTCGCATGTCGGGCCATCCGACGTGCTCGATGGCGTCACTGCGGTCGGCGTGGGGCAGGCCGCAAAACCACGAGCGGTCGTGATGCTCACGAACTGCAGCTCGATCACCTTCGTACCGACGGTCAGCGTTCCGACGCCCTTCGTGCGCAGCGTGCGCGGGTTGTACATCAACCGCGCGCTGGGGCTGGCGATTACGCCCGCAGAACTCTGAAACACGAGCCAGCTGTTCGCATTCTGCTTGTTTTCGAAGTAGACACCGCTGAACTGGAAGGACGCTCCATCCGCCAGCATCGCTCCAGCCGTATCGATCGGTGGCGGCGGTGGCTCGCCGTCGTCGGCGAAGGTGATCGCATTCGGCGTGCTGCCGACGCTGATGAGCGGTGTGGTTGGCTCGTCGGTCTCGCTCGCGCACGCGGTCGCGGCGGCGAGGAGCACGAGG
>JANLPZ010000157.1:0-12790 GCA_031367535.1 Gemmatimonadaceae bacterium | reverse complement strand
TGCGTCGTTCACCGTCGACAAGCGCAACTGGTCGCTGGTGGCGCTCGGACCGAGTGCGTGGAAGCCTGCGACGCTCGGGCTGGGACTCACTGCTGGCGCGCTGGCCATTGCACTGCCGACAGGCGTGTTGGTGGCGCTCGGTGATCTGACGTTCGTTCGCACGCCTGGTGGCGATGAAGCGCGTACGCTGTTCCTCTCGGTGGCAGTTCTGGCGCCGGCGGCGTTTACCGAAGAACTGTTGGTGCGTGGTTATCCGTTTGCCGTGCTCAGCGAGACGTGGAGCTGGCCGGTCGCCACCGCGATCACGTCGCTCGTGTTCGGCTCGCTGCACCTGGGCAATCCGGGCGTGTCGCCGATCGCAATTGCGAATGTCATCGCCGCCGGTGTCTTTCTGGCGGGTGTGCGCATCGTGACCGGCAGCCTGGCCGCGGCGTGGGCGGCGCACTTCATGTGGAACTGGACGATGTCGGCCGGATTTCACACCGCGGTGAGCGGGCTGCCGTTCGGCACACCGAGGTACCGGTTGGTCGACTCAGGGCCGGACTGGTTGTCCGGTGGGGCGTGGGGTCCTGAAGGGGGCGTAATCACAGCGGTTGGCATGATCGGCACGTTCGCCGGGTTGTCGTGGGTGACGGGTCGCAGCAAGCGTGCGGGCATCGTGTCCGGCGTGTCTCGATCGATTTCCAGCAACGAGGGTGTGCCGTCGGACACCCAGGAGCACGAAGCATGAGCGACCGCATCGCGGTCATCGGCGCAGGACAGATGGGCAACGGTATCGCTCACGTCTTCGCGCAGTCGGGGTTCCCGGTCACGATCATCGACGTGTCGGCCGCCGCGCTGACCAAAGGGGTCGCCACGATCGAGAAGAACCTCGAGCGACAGCTGAAGAAGGGCACCATCGATGCCGCTGCGCAGTCGGCGACTCTCGCGCGCATCAGCACCAACACCGAACTCGCCGCCGTCGCCGACTGCGCGGTGATCATCGAAGCGGCGACCGAGAATGTCGGCCTCAAGTTCGACATCTTCTCCAAGCTCGATGCGCTCGCGGCCGAAGGAACGATCCTCGCCAGCAACACCAGTTCGATCTCGATCACGCAGATCGCCGCACGCACCAAGCGCCCGGAGCACGTGATCGGCATGCACTTCATGAATCCGGTGCCGGTGATGCAGCTGGTGGAGGTCATTCGCGGCATCGCCACCAGTGACGCCACCACCGAGCGCACCGTCGCACTTGCGAAAGCGGTCGGCAAGACGCCGTGCGAAGCGAACGACTTCCCGGGCTTCATCGCGAATCGCATCCTGATGCCGATGATCAACGAAGCGTTCTACTGTCTGATGGAAGGTGTCGGCACCGCCGAGTCGATCGACACCGTGATGAAACTCGGCATGAATCATCCGATGGGGCCGTTGACGTTGGCGGACTTCATTGGCCTCGACACCTGTGTCGCGATTCTCGACGTGTTGCACAAAGGCATCGGCGATCCGAAGTACCGCGCCTGTCCGTTGCTGCGCAAATACGTCGACGCCGGGTGGCTTGGAAAGAAGTCCGGCCGCGGTGTCTACACCTACGCCACGGCCTGAGCATGTTTGCGTCCGAAGCACTCTTTCCGCTCACCGAAGAACAGCGGGAAATTCAGCGCACCGTGCGCGAGTTCGCTGCCGCCGAAGTCACGCCATACACGGCCCAGTGGGATCGCGACAGCCACTTCGAACCGACACTGGTGAAGAAGCTCGGCGACCTGGGCTTTCTCGGCATGCTGATTCCCGAGCAGTACGATGGACTCGGGCTCGATGCGTTGACGTATCTGATGGCGCTCGAGGAGATGTCGATCCACGATGCGTCGGTCGGTGTGATGATGAGCGTGCACAACTCGCTCCCGACGCAGATGATTCTCAACTACGGCACCGACGCGCAGAAGGCACGCTGGCTGCCGCCGATGGCACGGGGCGAAATTCTCGGTGCGTTTGCATTGTCCGAACCCGGCAGCGGCAGCGACGCGAGTTCGCTGACGACACAGGCCGTGCGCGACGGTGACGACTGGATCATCACCGGCACCAAGAGCTGGGTCACACAAGGCACACACGCCGGTGTGATACTCGCGATGGCGCGAACGGATTTGCCTGATGCGCGAAAAGGCGGCAAGGGCATCTCGACGTTCATCATCACACCTGATCTGCCCGGTTTCAGGGTCGGCAAGAAGGAAGACAAGCTCGGCATGCGAGCCAGCCCGACCGTGATGCTGAGCTTCGACGAGATGCGAGTGCCGGCCGATCGTCTGCTTGGCACCGAAGGTTTGGGATTCATCTACGCCATGCAATCGCTCGATCATGGCCGGCTCGGTATCGCCGCCCAGGCGCTCGGCATCGCGACGGCAGCGGCTGAAGCGGCGCGCACGTATGCGGCCGATCGCAAGCAGTTCAACACACCGATCAAGGATTTTCAGGCGGTGCAGTTCAAGCTCGCTGACATGGCCAGTCGCATCGCGTCGGCGCGCGCATTGCTGTACGCGACAGCCCGTGCAAAGGACGCTGGCAAGACCATCACGCAGTTCGGCGCAATGTGCAAACTGCTCGCCAGCGAAACCGCAATGTGGACGACCACCAACGCCATCCAGATTTTCGGTGGGTACGGCTACGTGACCGAGTATCCTGCGGAACGATTGTTCCGCGATGCAAAAGTCACGGAGATTTACGAAGGCACCTCGGAAGTACAGCGCATCGTGATTGCACGCGAGCTCTATCCCCGCAGTTGACTGACGCGGCGTCGCGAAGCCGCGACGTTGCGTCCTTCTCCATTTTCATGAAACTCTTCGATACGATTGCCGCGATGGGCCATGAGCAGCTCGTGCTCGCCCACGACAAGTCCACCGGATACCGCGGCATCATCGCGATCCACGACACCACCCTCGGGCCCGCGCTCGGCGGCACGCGATTCTGGAACTACGCCTCCGATGAGGAAGCGATCACCGACGCGCTGCGCCTCGCGCGCGGCATGACCTACAAGAACGCGGTCGCCGGTCTCAACCTCGGCGGCGGCAAGAGTGTCATCATTGGTGACAATCGCACACCGAATCGCGAGATGTTGTTCCGCGCGCACGGCCGCTTCGTCGATTCACTCGGTGGACGCTATGTGACTGCGGAAGACGTCGGCACCGGCACGCTCGACATGGACTTCGTGCACATGGAGACGAACTATGTCGCTGGTATGCTCGGCAAGTCCGGTGACCCATCGCCAGTCACCGCGCGCGGCGTCTTCCGCGCGATGCAGGCCACGTCGAAGCACCGCTGGGGCACGGACGATTTGAGCGGACGCACCGTCGCGATTCAGGGCTGCGGCAACGTCGGCTACAACCTTGCGAAGGAATTGCACGCCGTCGGTGCGAATCTGATCGTGGCTGATATCGACGCCGAGCGCGTCAAGCGCGTCGTGAACGAGATCGGCGCGCGTGCCGTGTCAGTGGCCGAGATCATCGATCAGGATGCCGACATTCTCGCGCCCTGTGCCCTCGGCGGCGGCCTCAATGACGACACGATTCCGAAGCTGCGCGTCGAGCTGGTGGTCGGCGCCGCGAATAACCAGCTGCTCGAGGATCGTCACGGAACGATGCTGCAGGACCGCGGCATCACCTATGCGCCAGACTACGTCGTGAATGCGGGCGGCGTGATCAACGTCTACAGCGAGCTGGCGGGCTGGGACCGGATCCGCTCCCTGCGGAAGGCAGACGAGATCTATCAGACTATCTTGGGAGTGTTCGACATCGCGAAGGCCGATGGCGTGACCCCGCATGTCGCGGCCGATCGTCTCGCCGAGCGTCGTATCCAGGCCGTGCGAGGCATGACGCGCACCTGGCCGCCGTTCCCCAACAAGTCCGAGGCATGACCATGGCAGAGCACATCCCGATCGGTTCTGACCATGCCGGCTTCGAAATGAAGGAGCATCTCTCGAAGGTGCTGACGACGCTCGGCTATGAGGTCGAGGACCTCGGCACGCACTCGGCGGAGTCCACTGATTATGCCGATTTTGCGCACCCGGTCGCCCGGGAGGTGTCGTCCGGCGAGGCCAAACGCGGTATTCTGCTCTGTGGCACTGGCCTTGGCATGAGCTACGCCGCCAACCGCTGGCCGCATGTGAGGGCGGCGGTGGCCTGGACGCCCGAGGTGGCGAAACTGTCGCGCGAACACAATGATGCGAACATTCTGGTCCTCCCGGCGCGTTGTCTCAGCGATGAGGAAGGCGTCAGGATCATGGAAACGTGGCTCAACACACCGTTCGATGGAGGCCGGCACGAACGCCGGATCGCCAAGATCGAACGGGCCGACGAGGGGGAAGTGTGATGCAGCTGTGGAATGACTGGGACCGTTGCCCGCCTGGCGCTGTGCTGCGTGCCGCCGACCCCGAAATCGCGTCGCTGATCGAAGCTGAGATCGTGCGGCAGAACGACGGCATCGAGTTGATCGCGAGCGAAAATTTCGTGTCGCCGGCCGTGATGGAGGCGATGGGTTCTCCGCTCACGAACAAGTACGCCGAGGGACTGCCGGGGAAGCGGTACTACGGTGGCTGCGAAGTCGTCGACAAGGTCGAGCAGCTGGCGATCGATCGCGTGAAGCAGCTGTTCGGCGCCGACCACGCGAACGTCCAGGCGCACTCCGGCGCGAGCGCGAACGCCGCCGTGTTCCTCGCCTTCCTCAAGCCGGGCGATACGATCGTCGGGCTCGATCTGAGCCAGGGCGGGCACCTCACGCATGGCTCGCCGGTCAACTTCTCAGGCCTCAACTACAACGCGAAGCACTACGGCGTAACTGATGATGGGATCATCGATTACGACGCGATGCGCACAGTTGTTCGTGCAGAGAAGCCGAAGATGCTGATCGCTGGCTACAGCGCCTATTCCCGCGTGATTGACTACCAGCAATTCCGCGACGCGGCAGACGAAGTAGGCGCGATCTTCATGGTCGACATGGCGCACTTCGCCGGGCTTGCTGCGACGGGTGTGTATCCGAATCCGGTGCCGTTTGCCGACGTCGTGACGACCACCACACATAAGACGCTGCGTGGTCCGCGCGGTGGGCTGGTGCTCTGCAAGGAGAAACATGCCAAGGCCATCGACAAGGCGACCTTCCCCGGCACACAGGGTGGTCCGCTCGAACATGTGATCGCCGCCAAGGCGGTCGCCTTCCGCGAAGCATTGCAGCCTGAGTTCACGACCTACTGCAAGCAGATCGTGAGCAACGCGCGGACGCTTGCTGCCGAACTGATTGCGATCGGTGGTTCGATCGTATCCGGCGGGACGGACAACCACCTGATGCTGATGGACCTGCGCTCGCGCGGTGTCGACACGCTCACCGGCAAGCTGGCCGAGTCAGCGCTCAACCACGCAGGTATCACGGTGAACAAGAACACCGTGCCGAAGGAGACGCGCTCGCCGTTCGTGACGAGCGGGATTCGCATCGGCACACCAGCGGTGACGACGCGTGGCATGAAGGAGCCCGAGATGAAGCGCATCGCGAGCCTCATCGACCGCGTGCTGCAGGCGCCCGAGGACGAGGCGAACCTGCGGGCTGTGCATGAGGACGTAAAGGAACTCGCACTTGGCTTTCCGTTGTATCCGGCGCCGGTTGGCGCGGAAGTCTGACGAAGGGGATGAGGTAAGCGACGTGGCTGAGTTGGCGTTCCGGGACGGCATCATGGAGCAAATTCGCTTGCGCGAACCGCGCTTCCACGAGCACGCGTTTCTTTTCGTGCTGGCGGCACTGGAACAGTGCCAGCAGCGCCTCGGGGAGCGTCGGCACATTTCGGGCAAGGAGCTGGCCGAGACGTGTCGCGACCTGGCGATCGAGCGCTACGGGGTGATGTCGCGCCTCGTGCTCGACCACTGGGGCATCCGCGAGTCGGTGCACTTCGGGGACATCGTCTTCGCGCTCGTCGACCTCGGCATGCTCATCAAGCAGCCACACGACCAGCGCGAAGACTTCGCCGATGCCTTCGACTTCCGTCACGCCTTCGAGACGTCCTACCCGTGGCGAAAGGTTCCGCAAGGCTGACTCACGCTCGCATTCGACCGAACAGTTTTCGCGCGGGGCGCGCGGTGGACGCGGGGAAGCCTATCTTTGCGCGAACTGCAAAAGGTTTTCACGCGGGGGCCGCGGTGGACGCGGGGAAGAGCAAATGATTTTGTTGGGACATACTGCGCGATAGCCTTCGCATCGCGAGACGTAGTTCCAAAAAAATGCTTTTGCTCGTGAATGGCGCTCGTGGGTCCGTGTCGCGCCAGAACGCCCCCGCGTTCCCCGCGGCCCCCGCGTGCAAACTTTTCCCGATCACCCCCGAGCACACAAGCTTGTGACGCGCATCGCAGTGGTAACGGCCGACGGCGCGCGAGATCTGGATGCGCGGACGATTGCAATGTTGCCGGATTCATACACGCTGATGCGGCGCGCAGCGGTTGCGGCGGCGGAGTGGCTGAATGCGCGTCAAGAACGGAGTGCGGCGGTGTATGTCGGCCCGGGCAACAACGGCGGCGACGGCTGGCTCATCGCCGGGCTGCTGCGCGAGATGGGCTGGAACGTCACGCTCCACGCCGCCGGTGATCCGAAGACGGCCGACGCCAGTCGCGCAAAAGCTGATGCGGAACGCGGCGGACGTTTCGCACAACCGACGGGTACCGAGGCGCTGATTGTCGACGCGCTGCTCGGCACCGGTTCAACGGGCGCACCGCGTGGTCTGATCGCGGACGCCTTACGGCACGTGCGCGAAACACGACGGGCCGACGCGGCGGTCATCGCGATCGATATCCCGTCGGCACTCGACGCCTCAACCGGTGAGGATTTCGGCGCGCTGCCCGCCGATCACACCGTGACCTTCGGCAGCGTCAAGCGCGGCCAGTTGCTGCGCCGCGAGTTGGTCGGCGAACTGCATGTGCTCGACATCGGGCTCATCGACGCACCATCGCAGCCTGCGATCGTGTGCGCTCCAGATGTCCACTGGTGGGTACCGCGTTTCGCGCCGGACACGTGGAAAGGCACGCGCGGTCGTCTCGCGATTGTCGGCGGTGGGGCAGGGATGGCCGGTGCCGCGGTCATCGCGGCGCGTGGCGCGCATGCGTCGGGCGTCGGCATGGTGCGCGCCGATGTCGCATCGGAGTCCGCACTGGCGCTGCAGATCGCGACGCCGTTTGCGACGGTGCATTCGTGGCGCATGAACGACTGGAACCGCATCGATACCGCCTGGCCGCACGCAATGGTCATCGGCCCCGGACTCGATGGTTCGGATGCCACGCTGCGCGAACGCGTCCTCAGCCTGCTGTATGCATTCGCCGGTCCGGTTGTGCTCGACGCCGGTGCGCTGACGGCGTTTCACCACGTCGCACAGCCCGATGCCGAAGACATCGCGGATGCCGACGACGATCATCTCGAAGCGCTGCGACACGCATTGCGCGGCCGCGACGCCTTGCTGACGCCGCACGTCGGCGAGTTTCGCGGGCTTGTTGTAGCGCGCGCGTCGTCGAACTCGTCGAACGAAACGACCATCTCACGATTCGAGGCTCCGTCCACGCTCGCCAAGGCACTCAACGCCACCATCCTTCTGAAAGGTGTGCCGACGATCATCGCCGCTCCCGATGGCGAGATACTCGTCTCAGCGACGGGCAATCCCGCGCTCGCGATGGGAGGTACCGGTGATCTGCTGTCGGGCATCGCCGGCGCACTGTTCGCGCAGGGCGTCTCCGCACTGCACGCTGGTGCCGCCGCCGCATGGGTCCACGGCACCGCCGCCGAGCGCGCGTGTGAGAAACACGGTGGCTGGCGTGGTGTGACAATGGAACTGCTCTTGCACGAAGTGACTAACGTGTGGCCTCGACTGGATGCGCACATCTCGCGCGCGCCACACGCGGTGCTCGACCTCCCTGCAGTCCCTACGCGATGACCAATCACACACCGATGCCGGTGGCGCTTGGCCCCGGACGCGAATTCGCGTCGATTGCCCGCTGGGTGCGGCAATGGGGCTCACGTGCCCACGGCATCGGCGATGACGCGGCGATTCTCGATGTGCCCTCGGGCACGCGACTCGTCGTCAGCACCGACACGACCACCGAAGATGTGCACTTCTGGCGCACCTGGATCACGCCGCTCGAAATCGGCTGGCGTGCGACGATGGCCGCATTGTCCGATCTGGCCGCGATGGGCGCCGAACCGCTGGGTGTCCTGATCGCGCTCGGTGCACCGGAATCGTGGGACAGCCAGCTCGACGAAGTGCTGCACGGCGTTGGCGATGCGTGCGCGGCCGCGAAGGCGCCGATCATCGGTGGCGATACGACACGCTCGCCGGTCCTCACGCTCGGTATCACCGTCCTCGGCACATCCACGGCACCGATGCGGCGTGATGGCGCGCAGCCGGGCGACGTCATCTACCTCACCGGCGCGCTGGGCGGGCCCGGCGCGGCGCTCGAGGCGTGGCTGGCAGGCAAGGTGCCGCGCGCGACACATCGCGCCCGTTTCGCTCGTCCTGTGGCGCGTCTGAGCATGGGCGCCTGGTGTGCCGCCAACGGGGCTACCGCTGCGATCGACCTGTCTGATGGGCTCGTCGCTGACGCAGGCCACATCGCGGCCGCGTCCACTGCGCGGTTGGTGATCGAGCTGGGATCGGTGCCTGTGCTCGGCGGCGTGCTGGCTCGCGAGGCACTCGCGAGCGGCGAAGAATACGAGTTGCTCGTGACCGGACCGCCCGGAATGGACGTCGCGGCGCGAGCGGCGCGCATCGGGACGCTGACGCCGATCGGACGCGTTCTCGCTCCCACACCGGCCGAACACTCAGGTGTGATCGTCAAGGATGGCCCGAAGCGCGTTGACCCTCCAGCCGGTTACGACCACCTTTCGCCGCAATGATGACGCTCATTGCAGCTGTAGTGGGAGTGCTGACCACGATTCCGGTGGTCGCGATCGTCGTCTGTGCATCGTACCTCGGCGTGCCGATGCGTCACGGCAGCATCTACGAGAAGGTGCAGTGGTTCTGGGCGAAATCGCTGACGCTGGCCGGCGGTGTGCGGACTCGCGTTCATGGTGGCGAGCGCATCGAGCAGCGCGCGGCGTGTGTGTACGTCGCCAATCACCTCAGCTGGTACGACGTGTTCGTGCTCGCGAGTGTGCTGCCGCGGTGGAGCTTCGTGGCCAAAGCCGAACTGCGCCGCATACCGATCTTCGGACGTGGGGCGGAAGCCGTCGGCACCATTTTTGTCGAGCGACAGAGCCGCCGATCAGCCTTCACCATGTACGAGAAGGCCGCAGCGAGAATCAAGGAAGGCGCATCCGTCGTGGTTTTCGCGGAAGGCACACGCGGCGACGAATATTCGCTGCGGCCGTTCAAGAAAGGGCCGTTCGTGCTGGCCATTTCCGCAGGCGTGCCGATCATTCCGGTCGTGATCCACGGTACGCGCGAAGTGATGCGACGCGGCCAGTGGCTGGTGCATTCTGGCGAAGTGAATCTCCATTTCCTCGAGCCGATCCCGACCGCGGGCCTCACCTATTCCGACCGCGAACGATTGGTCGCACAGGTATGGACATCGATGGCCGCGGCCATGTCATCCGTGTACGGCATTGAAAGTGACCGGCGCAACGCAATCGGAACCGAAGAGACTTCCGAGACGAACACGCCGAGCACCGAAGCGAGTGTCGTGACGCAGTAGCAGCCGTTGTGTGTGTGCGTGTCAGTCAGTGTGTACTCAACTCCGCCTTTTTCCGAACTCCCGATTCATGTCGACCATCGTAGACATCACCGCGCGCGAAATTCTCGACAGCCGCGGCAACCCGACCATCGAAGCTGACGTCACGCTGGACAGTGGCGTGACCGGTCGTGCCGCTGTGCCCAGCGGTGCATCCACCGGTGAACGCGAAGCGGTTGAGTTGCGCGATGGTGACAAGTCGCGTTACCTCGGCAAGGGTGTGCTGAACGCCGTGCAGGCCGTCGAGGAACAGATCGCGCCCGCGCTCGCCGGTATGTCCGCGCAGGATCAGATGGGCATCGATAACGCGATGCTCGAACTGGACGGCACGCCGAACAAGGCAAAGCTCGGTGCCAACGCAATTCTCGCCGTCTCGCTGGCAACAGCGCGCGCTGCGGCCGAAGACGTCGACATGCCGCTCTGGCGATACCTCGGTGGACCGCTGGCGCGCACGATGCCAGTGCCGATGATGAACATCCTCAACGGCGGTGCACACGCGACCAACACGGTGGACTTCCAGGAATACATGATCGTGCCGATCGGCGCCGAGACGTTCAGCGACGCGCTGCGCATGGGTGCAGAAGTGTTTCACGCGCTGAAGAAGGTGCTCGTCAAGCGCGGGCTGGCGACTGGTGTTGGTGACGAAGGCGGCTTCGCGCCAGACCTCAAGACCGACGAAGACGCGCTCAAGCTCGTGATCGAAGCGATCGAGTCAGCGGGCTTCGCACCGGGCAAAGACATCGCGATCGCACTCGACTGCGCCGCGAGCGAGTTGTTCAGCAACGGCAAGTACGACTTCAAGAAGAGCAAGGCCGGCTCGATGGACGCGCAGGGCATGATCGACATGTTCGCGCGCTGGATGGAGACCTATCCGATCGTGAGCATCGAGGATGGTCTGGCCGAAAACGACTGGGGCGGGTGGGCCGCGATGACAGCACAGCTGGGCACCAAGGTGCAGCTGGTGGGTGATGACCTGTTCTGCACCAACAGCGAGATCCTCGCCAAGGGCATCGAGAACGACGTCGCGAATTCGATCCTCATCAAGGTCAACCAGATCGGCACGTTGACCGAAACGCTGCTCGCGATGGAGTTGGCGCGCAGTGCGGGGTACGCGAGCATCGTGTCGCATCGCAGCGGTGAAACGGAAGACACGTTCATCGCCGATCTCGCGGTGGGAACAGGCGCCGGTCAGATCAAGACGGGTTCTGCCAGCCGCACCGATCGTGTGGCGAAGTACAACCAGCTGCTGCGCATCGAGGAAGCGCTGGGTGATGCGGCGGAGTATCCGGGCGGTAGTGTGTACGGCCTGTGATGGTCCGCACACGCGCACACGTTTCCGCGGAGCGGTGAATGGCTCGCAAGCAGATCACCGAGGCCGATCCGCCGAAGAAGCGGCGCCCACTGTTCTTCGCGGTGAAGGTCACGTTCTGGGCGATGCTCGCGTACTTCTTTGTCGAAGGTGGCGAGTACGGCACGAGTGATCTGTTCAACGTGCGGAGTCGCATCGGTGAAACGAAGACCGCCATCGATTCACTGAAGCGGGTCGTCGATTCACTGAGCCGTGACAAGAAGGACGTGATGACGAATCCGGCGGTGCAGGAGCGCATCGCGCGTGAGGAATTCGGGATGGTGAAGGGCGATCGGGAATTGATCTACCACGTGCTGCGTCCCGATTCGTCCGCCGTCTCGGCCGACAGCGCGGCGCGAGTGCCGTCGCCCTGATCGGTGATTGCATGGCCACAAACAAACGGCCCTCCGTGATTTCTCAGGAGGGCCGTTTGTTTGTGGTGCGCGACTGGCTTCCTCAGGTCGCGATGCTGAGCTGCTCGATCAGGCGCGACGACGGCGTGCGATGACGGCCATGCCGAGGAGGCCAGAAGCCAGCAGCAGATACGTCGATGGTTCCGGCACGACGTTGATGCGCGAGTAGAGCGTCGCGTGCGACAAACCATTCGGGATTTCGTTCGCGTTGATGGCAACGCCTGCCGTTGTGTAGTTCACGCTGCTGACGCCCGCCCCGCTGTTCAGGAAGTAGTAGAGACTGAACGCGTTGCCCGCCTTGATCGCCAGCACGAACGGACCGGTGAGCAGGTTGTCGAATGCGAGCGTGCCGGTCGTGCCCGTTGGATTGCCCGTGAAGGGACCGAAGTTCGTGTCATCAGACGAACCCAGTGCCGTCCACGTGCCACCGAACGCAACGAGCTGTGCAAGCACATCGGCCTGCTGGTTCTTGTTGTTCCCCACGAACGCGCCGACGCAACTCGTCGCCCCGAATGTGGCGAGCGCATTTCCGGCCGTACAAGCCGGCGTTGTTGCAACGAGCTGCGCAGTGGAACGCGCCGGCGAAGCGATCGCGGCGGCGAGAATGACGAGCGTGGTAGTGATGCGACGTCGCATAGGATCTGAGTGTTCGGGTGAGCGTGCTGCGCGTTTGCACGCGGCGTGTGCCATCATGAATTGCAATGTCGGGACCACACGTGTTTTGTCGTCGTGATGACGTGCGCACGACGGATTCCGTCGCGTTGCCTCAGGTGTGCGTGAAATTTCGATGCTGTGGAAGGTCTCGACTTTGATACACACTGTGGCGCGCCCGCCGCAATTTGGAGGCGAGCAGCGGACTCGAGTTCGGTGTTTCCGGCGCTTGTCGGGCGGCGCGAGCCACCGCCCACGCTGCTTGCTCTCAAGCGTCTCCGCTTGACTCTCGTGGCACTTCTGCTATCCTTGGGTTCTGCCGCGGGGTGGAGCAGCCTGGTAGCTCGTCGGGCTCATAACCCGAAGGTCGCGGGTTCAAATCCCGCCCCCGCCATACGCGAACGGTCCGTCATCTCGGTGACGGGCCGTTTGTGTATCTGCGCCTTGTACGTGCTGATCTCGCACAGAGCCACAGTACCACAGAGCGTTCTACCGCATTCGAGCAACCCATTTTCACGCGGGGCCCGCGGGGGACGCGGGGAAGAACAAAGGCTTTTGAAACTGCGCTCGCGAGACGCTGTTTCAAAAGCCTTTTGCAGTTGCGCTGCTTCGCATCCCCCGCGAGCCCCGCGTGAAACCATTTTCTGGAACGATGTAGTAGCGGC
>JANLPZ010000107.1:0-33949 GCA_031367535.1 Gemmatimonadaceae bacterium | reverse complement strand
GCCGCTACTACATCGTTCCAGAAAATGGTTTCACGCGGGGCTCGCGGGGGATGCGAAGCAGCGCAACTGCAAAAGGCTTTTGAAACAGCGTCTCGCGAGCGCAGTTTCAAAAGCCTTTGCTTTTCCCCGCAATCCTCGCGGGCCCCGCGTGAAACCTGTTTGTTCGATTGGCGCGAATGCTGGTACGGAGGGCCAGGGATTCGAACCCTGATGTCCTTGCGGACGCCGGTTTTCAAGTCCGGTGCAATAGCCATTCTGCCAACCCTCCCGGGGGCGTGTTGCGGGAGGAAATCTCGCCGGACCGAGGTGATTGCACCATCCCCAGAAATCGCTATGATGCGACGGACGCGTGGACGCGTCGGCACTTTCCTCTGGGCAGCAGGAGTGGACGTGGATCCCAAGCACGAGCGGCGCGGCAGCGTCACGGACGACAGCACCGGCTCGCCCTTCGCCCCGCGTGATGCCTGTGGCGTCGGATTCATCGCCCGGCAGAGCGGCGAACGCACACACGAAGTCGTCAAACTCGCGCTCGAGGCATCGGCGCGTCTCGCACATCGTGGTGCCATCGGCAGTGACAAGTCGGCTGATGGCGCCGGCGTGCTGACACAGATTCCACGCCGCTTGTTCATCCTCGCCGCATCACGTCAGGGACTGCACCTGCCCGCCGACGCGTCGATCGCAATCGGCATGTGTTTTCTGCCGACCGATGCCGATGGTCTGCGCCTGTCGGTGCGTGTCGTGGAGGAGGTGCTTGCGGCCGACAACCTGCCGCTGCTCGGCTGGCGGGATGTGCCGGTGCGTCCCGACGTGCTGGGGAAGACGGCGCGTGATGCGATGCCGAAGATCCGACAGGTGATCGTCGGCCGACCAGCAGGTGTCGCCGATGACGATGCGTGGGAGCGACTCCTCTATCTCGCGCGTCGTGAGATGGAACACCGCGCCGAAGCACTCGGCCTGACGCCGTTCTATTTCTGTTCGTTCTCGTGTCGCACGGTGGTCTACAAGGGACTCTTCAGCGGTGGACAGCTGGCGGAGTTCTATCCCGACCTGCTCGATCCGGCGTTCGAGTCGGCGATCGCGGTGTTTCATGAACGCTACGCGACCAACACTCTCCCGCGCTGGGAGCTCGCGCAACCCTTCCGCCTGCTCGGCCACAACGGTGAGATCAACACGTTGTGGGGCAACCGTAACGCGATGGCAATGCGATCTGGATTGCTGGATTCACCGCAATTCGGTACTAATGGCGCCCGCCTCCGCGATACGATCCGTCCGCGCGGCAGCGACTCGGCCAGTCTCGACAACGCCCTCGAACTGCTGGTGCGCGCCGGTCGCAGCCCGGTACACGCCGCGATGATGCTGGTGCCGCAGGCATGGGAGAAGTATCCGGACGTGGAACCGGCAGTGAAGGCGTTCTACGAGTACCACCAGTGCGTCATCGAGCCGTGGGATGGTCCGGCTGCGCTGGCGTACAGCGATGGTGTGCAGGTGGCCGTGTCCCTCGATCGCAATGGCTTGCGCCCGTGTCGCTACAAGATCCGCGCCGACGGCATGGTGGTCGCGGGCTCGGAAGTCGGCATCGTGGATTTCGATCCGCGCGATGTGGTGGAGAGCGGCAAGCTCGGTCCGGGTGGTGTGCTGCTCGTCGACACGGCCGGTCGTCGCATCGTGCGCAACCTCGCGGCCAAACGTGAGGTCGCAACACGGCGTCCGTACGCGCGCTGGATTCAGCAGTACATGGCGACACTCGCGCCGCAGGACGGTGTGGAGCCACTGGTGAAGCCGAGTGAGCAGCTGCGGCCGTTGCAGCTGGCGTTCGGCTACGGGCATGAGGATCTGCGCATGATCCTCGAACCGATGGCGACGACGGCGGCCGAAGTGGTGTGGAGCATGGGCGATGATACACCGCTCGCCGTGCTCAGTCACAAGATGCCGCCGCTGTATGACTTCCTGCGTCAGCGTTTCGCGCAGGTGACGAATCCACCGATCGACTCTTTGCGTGAGTCGTTGGTGATGTCGCTGCGCATGCATGTGGGTCTGCGCGGTTAACCGCTCGTGGTGAAGTCGACCTACGCGCGCATGCTGCGCGTCGAACATCCCGTGCTGTTGCCGGAAGAGATGGAGCAGCTGCGGAACTTCCCGGGCTTCAAAGCCGTGACGCTCGACGCCACGTGGCCGTCGCGTTCGCGTCCGGAAGCACTGGAAGCGGCGCTGGATGGTTTGTGTCGACGCGCGGAAGCGGCCGCCCAGAAAGGGGCGCGCCTGCTGATCATCAGCGATCGGAAGTCCGGTGCGGAGCGCGTGCCGATTCCGGCGCTGCTGGCACTGGGTGCGATTCGCCAGCACCTGGTGCGCACGAGCTTGCGCGCGAAAGTCGGCATCGTGGTCGAAGCGGGTGACGTCGTGGAACAGCATCACGTCGCGACACTGGTCGGCTACGGCGCCGAAGCGGTCTATCCGTGGCTCGCGCTCGAGACGATTGCGACGCTGTTCACGGAAGCCAGCAATCAGCGGAACGCCGATGCGGATGCGGAACGTCCGCTGCCGGCGCAGGCGCAGTCGCGGTATCGCACGGCGATGGAGAAGGGGTTGCTCAAGATCCTGGCGAAGATGGGCATTTCGACGTTGTCGTCGTACTGCGGGTCGCAGGTGTTCGAGGCGCTTGGTCTGGGCGCGGATGTGATCGACCGCTGTTTCGCGGGCACCGCGTCGCCGATTGGCGGCATCGGATTCCGCGAGCTGGCCGAAGATGTGATTGCACGCCACCGCGCCGCGTACGGCATCGAATCGAGCGCATCAGCGGGGCTGCCTGACGAAGGCCGCATCCGCTTCCGCAAGGAAGGCGAGACGCACGCGTGGGCTCCGCAATCGGTGCTCGCGCTGCAGCAGTCAGTGGGTAGCGCACGCTCGTCGCGCGTGACCGCGACAGGCGACGAAGCGTGGCGCGGATTTGTGGCGCGCACCGAAGCCGCCGCGCCGACCACCGTGCGCGATCTGCTGGCCTTCCGCGAGGCAACGCCAGTGCCACTTTCGGATGTGGAACCGATGGAGGCGATTCGTGCGCGCTTCGTCTCGAGCGCGATGTCACTGGGCTCGCTCTCGCCCGAGGCGCATGAGACGATTTCGATTGCGATGAACCGCATGGGCGCGCGCTCGAATTCCGGTGAAGGTGGCGAGGACCCGGCGCACTACCGCAACACGGCCGTCGATCGCGCGGACAGTCGCATCAAGCAGGTGGCGTCGGCCCGATTCGGTGTGACCACCGAATATCTCGTGCGCGCCGACGAGATCGAGATCAAGATCGTGCAGGGCGCGAAGCCGGGTGAAGGCGGCCAGTTGCCGGCACACAAGGTGACGGAGCTGATCGCGCGCCTGCGTCATGCCACACCTGGCGTGCAGCTGATCTCGCCACCGCCGCATCACGACATCTATTCCATCGAGGATCTGGCGCAGCTCGTGCTGGATCTGAAGGCCGTGAATCCGAAGGCGCGTATTGGCGTGAAGCTCGTGTCGTCCACCGGCATCGGCAACGTCGCGGCCGGTGTGGCGAAGGCGTTTGCGGATTACGTGCTCGTCGCCGGGCATTCCGGTGGCACTGGCGCCTCACCGCTGTCGAGCATCAAACACGCCGGCGCGCCGTGGGAACTGGGCCTCGCCGAGGCGCAGCATGTGCTGGTCGGTAATGGGTTGCGCCACCGGCTCGAAGTGCGCGTGGACGGTGGTTTCCGTACGGGTCGCGATGTGGTGATCGCGGCACTGCTCGGCGCAGAGTCCTATGGTTTCGGTACCGGTCCGCTGGTCGCGATCGGCTGCGACATGGCGCGGCAATGTCACCTCAATTCGTGTCCGACGGGTATCGCGACGCAGCGCCCGGAATTGCGCGCCAAGTTCCGTGGCAATCCGGATCAGGTGGTAGCGTACTTCACGCACGTTGCCAATCAGGTGCGAGAAATCCTTGCGTTGATCGGGGCGCGTACCATCGATGAGATCGTGGGCAGCGCGGAACGACTGCAGCGTGCCGATCGGCCTGAGGTGCCACGCTCCGCGATGCTCGATCTGTCGCTGCTGCTGACGCCCGCGGTGCGCGAGGATGAACCGCGTCGGCGCACGTTCGCGCGCAACGTGCGTCCCGGTGTCGTTTCGCTGGACGAACTGATCCTGCGCAACTCGGTGGAGTCGATCAACACGGCGACAGCGTACGATGGCTCATTCCTGATCCGCAATCACCATCTGGCGGTCGGTGCGCGCGTGGCCGGAACGATTGCCGAGCAGTATGGCGACGCCGGATTGCCGCCTGGCACCATCACGGCGCGCTTCAAGGGTACGGCAGGGCAGAGCTTTGGTGCCTTCGCAATTCGCGGCATGCGACTGGATCTGGAAGGCGAAGCGAATGACTACGTCGGTAAGGGACTGAACGGCGGCGAGATCAGTATTCGCCCGTTCCGCAACGCGCGCTACGTCGGTGCGAGCCATCTGAACATGATTGTTGGCAACACCGTGCTGTACGGCGCGACTGATGGGCTGTTGTTGGCGGCTGGACAGGCCGGCGATCGTTTCGGCGTGCGCAATTCAGGTGCGTGTGCCGTGGTCGAGGGCGTCGGCAATCACGCCTGTGAATACATGACCGGTGGTGTCGTGGCAGTGCTCGGCCGCGCGGGTCGGAACTTTGGCGCCGGCATGTCGAACGGTGTTGCGTACGTGCTCGACGAAGCGGGGACGTTCGCGAGTCGTGTGAATCACGAAATGGTATTGCTCTCAGAACTCGATGTGGACGACGAGATGCTGCTCCAGCGGCTGCTGCAGCTGCACTATGATCGCACGGGCAGTGCACGCGCACGCGCGATCATGGAAGCGCCGGACAAGGCATTCGGCGAATGGCGCAAGGTGAAGCCACGTGGCGCAGCGGAGCCGGTCGCGCTGATTCGCCAGGCGTGGATCCAGCGGCTGCAGGCGTTGATCGACGCGGATAACGGCCATGAACCGAAGGTGATGCAACGCGGCTGATGCCGCGGCAAAACGCGGTCAGCTCGTGTAGCGCTTGATGCCGCGGAGTGTGGCGCTGCGCAAGGAGGTCGGAGTCGGTGCCGCGACCGGGCGATACGATTGCACGCGCTTCGGCGCAGCGAGCGTGTCGAGCACGGTTGCCGTCGCCGTCGTCGCGGATGGCGCTGTGGCCTTCGGTCGTGTGCCTTCGACATACGGCAGCGAGAGCATAGCGCCGACATTCATCGGATCGAGATTGACGCCGCTGTGATCCGTGGCTGTCTCGACCACGATCGCCTCGTGCGCCGAGATGAACATGTCTTTCACGTCCGCGATGGTCGACTCGCTGTTGACGAGCGCGAGGCCGAATGCCGCTGTGATCCGAAGCCAGTCTGCACGATCCATCGCGTCGCTCCAAGTTCTGGCGAAGCTCCGGAGTGGAGCCGTGCCTTACTGGTCGAAGACGCTTCAACGGTCGAGGCGGTCACGTAACAGGTTTCATTGGAGCGGAGGTCACGGAGAACACTGAGTGCGTTGGCCTCACATGTCGGCCCATCGCGTTGAATCGCTGACTGCGTTGGGTGGATAGGTCCGAGAGTGCGTCGTTTTCGGGCTTCTGTCTTCGCGCACCGAAGATTTTTTCGGAACAGCAGTTTCAACACAAAATCTGCAGTGGTGCGCGCTGCGTGGGCGTTGCAACCGGCGCACTCTCCGGCCTCCCAGTGCTATCCCCCCTAAAGTCAGCGATGAATCGCAATGATCGGAGCGCTGCAAGCGACGCACTCCGCGAGCACCGTGCGCTCCGCCTCAAAAAAGTCAGAGTTGGATCGCGAAGATCGGAGCGCTGCACGTGGCGTACTCTCCGATCTCCCCGACCTATCCTCGCAAAGAGTGCGTAAAAGGAACTACGGCTTCGGCGTCGCGATTCCGGTCTCGAGATCGAGCGTGTAACGCTTGCCGTTCATGTAGATCTCCGGCGTGCGGGTGCCGTCGAAGTAGACGAGGAGATTGAAGAACGCACGCTTCGGCGCAGCCACGGCTCCGAATTCGTGCGCGGACGATGCGGTCAGCACGCCGCTGACTGGATATGGATCCGCGCTGCTGTTCGCCGAAGAGATGTCGCTGTACGTCACGACATATTCGACGTTCGTCGCGAAGCGATTGCCCCACTTCGTGCTGCGGAAGGTGGTATCCGCGCCATTCAACGTACGCTCGGCCGACGCGCGACTCACACCGCTGAGCTTCTGCGTGGATCGGTAGCTGATGGTCTTGCCGTGATTGCGGCGATCATTCCACTGATTGACGACAGCCGTGCGAATCGTCACGCTGTCGGTCGTGGCGTAGTCGAAGTCGGTCTGCGGCACTCCGGTTCGCGAGCGAAGTGCGAGCGAGGTGGCTGTGACCGCGCTGTCGGAACGACTGTGTGACCGGCAACTGCGCTGCTGCAACCGCTGATCGAAGGCGCAACTGCTGGTGAACGCGGGGATCGAGGCGAGGCCGGTTTCGCTGTTGAGGATCGCGCTGATGCCGGAGATCTCGAGATCGACGTTCATCTGACCATCATGCAGAGTGAGATCCGGCCGTGTCGCTTCTGCGGCCATCAGTGCCACTGCATCATGCCTGGCCAGCCCGGCCAGCATGGTGATCGCGGCGACGGCGCCGGCGATACGTCCCAAGTGTATACGCTGCATCGTGTTGACTCCCGATTGTGACCGGCGGGATGCCTGCCTTCACAGAGCATCCACACTGGCCCATTCACTTCGGGACGATGCAGAACTTTCGCGGTCACCGCGTCCGGACTCCGCGCGCGGCGAGCCGCGGTGCACGCAGGTGACTGGCCACACACTCCGCCGCACTCACAGGCGGGTCACTCTCCGGCGGGTTGTGCGAGGTTGATCAGGTTGCCGCACGTATCTTCGAAGATGCACGTCGTGACGGGACCGAGATCCTTCGGCTCACTGCGAAATACGACACCGACACTCTTCAGTCGCGCATAGTCCGCATGAATGTTCTGGCTGATGAATGCCGTCGCCGGAATGCCAGCATCGAACAACGCCTGCTGATAGACGCGCGCGGGTTCGAATGCCATCGGCTCGAGTAACAACTCGACGCCAGTCACACCATCGGGTGACGACACCGTCAACCAGCGATATGCGCCCATCGGCACATCAGCGCATGTCTCGAAGCCGAGGACCGACGTGTAGAACCGGTGCGCCTTGTCCTGATCGTCAACCGGGATCGAGGCGAGTTTGATCTGCATCGGGAGGGGGAAGCAGAAGGAGTGGGAAGGTGCTGTCCGTGGAGATTGCACAAATCTAACGTTGTGAACCATGCCCGATCGTGCCGTCGCGAACGATGGTCCGAGTCACAGGGCCCGCGTCGGCCCGTGCCCGGGATAGATCATCGTCGCGCCATGCGCCTTCAATCGGTTCCAGCTCGCGTTCACTTCGTCGAGCGTGTCTTGGGTGGCGAACATCGGATGCGTCAGATCGCCGGTGAACACCTCGCCGCTATCGAGCAGCAATGAGACGCTGTCGGGTGAGTGGCCCGGCGTTGGCAGGATCTGTCCGTGAATACCGATCGACGCCAGAGCCGCGCGACTCCCGGCGAGCGTGACGACGTGATTGTCGTGCAGCGAGATCGGCGTGAAACGATCGGTCGGTTTGATGTGATCGGCCATCCGCGGAATCCACGACAGCTGCATATCGACGACCAGCAGCTTCATGCCGGCCTGCTTGAGATCCTGTGCAAGACCGGCGTGGTCGATGTGATAATGCGTCGCGAGACCGTAGTGAATTTCCTCGAGCGGTACGTCCATGCGCGCGAGATTCGTGCGTATCGTGTCCATGCTGCCGGGCCAGCCGAGGTCGAGGAGCAGGCGCGACGTACCCGCGCTGACCACCCAGAAATTGGTCGAGCGGTAGCCGACGTTGACGATCGTGACGCGCGAGGTGACGGGCATGCCGAAATCTGGCGCGATACGACGTGCTCTCGCCAGCGTGCGCCTTGCACGCGCGCGGTCGCGCGATACGATGCAGCGTTCGCCACACCGCCGTCTCCCTTCACCGGACCCGCCGATGCCCGATACCGTTGACCCGCCGCTTTCGTTGTCGCGACGCGACGCGCTGCAACGACTGGCCATCGGCGCACTGACGGCACCGGCAATTCTGCGCGGTCGCTATCGGCTCGCAGCCGATCTGCCGCAGGAATACTCGGCGCGTGCGATCCGGCTCGTGCAGGACTCGTTGGTGCTGGATCTGCTGAACCAGTTCCGCTTCGCCGATTTCGCCGACAAGCCGCCGAAGATCACTCAGTGGCTGTCCCGGCCACACGCAATGACACCGGCAGATTACGAAATGTACCGCACCTCCGGCTACAACGTGATCGCGCTGGGCCATGGGCCGACGGATTTTGAATCGGGAATCCGCTTCTTCGCCGACTGGAATGGCTTCATCGCGGAATACGCCGACTGGTTCGTGCGCATTGACGACGCGAACGACTTCGACTCGGTGAAGAAGGCGGGGAAGATCGGCATCATGATCACGTTCCAGAACTCCGATCACTTCCGCACGGTGGATGATGTGGACCTGTTCTGGGGACTTGGTCAGCGACTGTCGCAACTCACGTACAACTACCAGAACCGGATCGGGTCTGGCTTTCTCGAAACGAATGACGGCGGCCTGACGGTGTTCGGCCAGCAGATCGTGACACGCATGAACAGCGTCGGTATGGCCGTCGACGTGTCGCACTGTGGTGACAAAACCACGCTCGATACACTCGACGCCGCGCAGCGACCGGTGGTGTTCTCACACGCGAGCTGTCGCGCGCTGGCACCAGGACATCTGCGGTGCAAGACCGACGAGATGATCACGAAGATGGCGAAGACGGGTGGCGTGATGGGCATTCCGTTCCTGCGGATGATGGTGCGCGAAGCGGAACCGGTGACCGTGGAGCACGTGGTCGATCACTTCGACCATGTCGCGAAACTGGTCGGTATCGAACATGTCGCCGTCGGCAGCGACATGGATGTGGTGGGCAATCCGAATCCGGTGAATGGTGCCACGATGAGTGTGCCGGCAACACCGAACTTCGATCGCTACCGCATGCATTTCGACGCCACGGGCGAACGCATGCTGACAGTGGCCGGCCTCGATCATCCGAAGCGCATGTTCGATCTCACCGATGGTTTGATCCGTCGCGGCTACAGCGACGCGAGCATCAGCGCGGTACTCGGGCGGAATGCCGCCCGTGTATTGTCCACGATCTGGAAGGGTTGAGTGGCCGTATTCACGGCGACGGTCGCACGCTCCGACGTCGATGCGGTGCTCGCGCAGCGCGCGTATCGTCGCGTCACACTGCGCCTGATCCCGTTCCTGTTCCTGTGCTATGTGGTGGCCTACCTGGATCGTGTGAACGTCGGGTTCGCGAAGCTGCAGATGCTCAAGGATCTCAGCATGAGCGACACCGCATACGGCATCGGCGCGGGCATCTTCTTCATCGGCTATTTCCTGTTCGAAGTGCCCAGCAATCTGATCCTGCATCGCGTCGGCGCGCGGGTGTGGATCGCGCGCATCATGGTGACGTGGGGTGCGATCTCGATCCTGATGATGTTCGTCAGCGGCCCGCTGACGTTCTATCTGCTGCGTTTCCTGCTCGGGATCGCCGAGGCCGGATTCTTCCCCGGGATCGTGCTGTACCTGACGCACTGGTACCCGTCATCGCGACGGGCGCAGATCATCTCGCTGTTCCTGACCGGTGTGGCGATCAGCGGTGTGATCGGTGGACCGTTGTCCGGCTGGATTCTCGGCAGCATGACCGGCGTCGGTGGATTGGCCGGATGGAAGTGGCTCTTTCTGCTGGAGGGGATTCCGTCGCTGGTGATGGGTGTTGCGACGTACCTCTATCTGCCGGACTCGATCGAAGGTGCTGCGTGGCTGCCGCACGATGAAAAATCGAGGCTGGTGCAGAATCTGCGCGACGAAGCCGGCGGCGTGGAACATGCGAATGTCTTTGCGACACTGCGCGATCCGCGCGTGATCCTGTACGCCGGCATCAGCTTCAGTTTCGTGATGGGATTGTACGGCATCTCATTCTGGCTGCCGCAACTGATCAGGACGATGGGTGTGCAGGACGCAACGCGCATCGGCATGCTGAGCGGCATTCCCTCGGCCGTTGCAGCGATCGTGATGGTGCTGCTTGGCTGGAGCTCCGATCGGTTTCACGAACGTCGCTGGCACCTGGTGGGCGGCGCACTGATGGGCGCGACCGGGCTGGTGGTGGCGGGCCTGTTCGGCACACATCTCGTGATCGGCCTGGCGGCGATGAGCGCGGCAATGGCCGGCGCGCTGTCCAACATCGCGCTGTTCTGGACGCTGCCGACGGCGGCGCTGCGCGGCACGTCTGCGGCAGCGGGTATCGCCGCGATCAACTCGATCGGCAATCTGGCGGGATTTCTGAGCCCGTACATGATCGGTGTCGTGAAGGACGCGACCGGCGAAGCGACGTTCGGTCTCTACGTCATTGCCGTTTTCATGCTGATCGGTGCGGGACTGGTGCTGATTGCGACGCGTCATCGTCAGGGCGATTCGTCGCTCGTGAGAAAGGTGATCACGTCGGCCGCGGAATAGTGTGTGCGACCGGCGAGAAAGTGCGCGAGACGCAGCACGTCGTCGCCGCTGGTGACGATCGCGGGCTCGGATGACCCGTCATCGCGCACCTGCGCAGCGCCGATGCCGGCGCAGAGCGCGTTGCAGAGGCACTGGCGATCAACCGTGTCTGCGAGCGCGCCACCTTTCGCGAGATACTGTTCCACCGGCTCGGCCGGACAGCGATACCTGATTGCGCCGTCGGGGCGTTTGACCGCCTCGCGCAGGTAGCCGAGATCACAGACGCGATCGCGTGGTGCGGCTGCGACCGCGGTGGTGTGATCGGTGACGACAATCTTGAATGGATATCCCGTCGGTGAGGCGCGCACGTCGGTGCGCACGCGGAGCCGCTCCTTCAACGCGGCATCGATTACGTCCCGCTTGATGCTGTCGAGGAATCCTGACTCGTCACTGAACGCAAACAGTGTCCCGACCTGAATACCCGTCGCACCTTCTGCCAGCGCGTGGCGGAGTGCGTCGGGAGAACCGGCGCCTCCCGCCAACCAGAACGGCAGGCCGATGTCGCGCATCGTGGCGAGATCCACGACATCGCGCTCGCCGTAGATCGGTTCACCCTGATCGTCGACGCGCATTGCGCCTCGCGGCGGCGCGTTGTGGCCACCGGCCGTTGGACCTTCGACGACGAATCCATCCACCCGTCCATTCGATTTGCGCGCCAGCGTCTGCGCGAGCGACGCGGCCGATACGATCGGAAAGAACAGCGGTCGGTGCAGCGGAGCGGCGGCTTCCGGATTGACGGCCTTCGGATCAAACGTCAGCACCTCCGACTCTCCTGGGGCAAGTCCGGTGACGTCGAAGCGGATCGATGTCGGTTCGTGTCGCGAGAGGGCATCGATCGCTCCGGGGATGTCGCGCGGTATTCCGGCGCCCATCAGAATCACATCCACGCCGGCCAGCATCGCCCCGTACAGCAAGGGCAGTGTCGGCAGCTGGATCTTCGTGAGCAGGTTCATGCCGACCAAACCGTCATGACGTTCCTTCGCGAGAAACACCTCGACGAACGCCGCGAGCATCGTGACCTGTTGCCGCAGTTCATGCACGCGCTGCCGGTAGACGGGAAGCAGTCGATACGGCTCACCCGGCTGACGACCGTCGGGGAGGAAGTAGCGCTCGAGGGTGTCTTCGGCGACGCGCGGAATCGGGAAATGCCGCATGGCGCGGCGCATGTGGCCGCCTTCGTCGCCGTCCTGCAATCGCCGCACGAACACGGTGTCGAATGCAGTGCCTGAGACCACACCGAGATGACCAAGCATCGAGACTGCGCGCGCGAGTGTCCAGTTGGACACGGCGATGCCCATTCCACCCTGGATGATCTGTGGGAGCGGTGGTGCTGCTGACATGTCGGCGCTGGTGAAGGGGCGGCCGACGATGTGTGTCACCGCCGGTCCACACCGACGCTACTGAAATCAACGGGTCGCTGGCATCCGCGAAACCCGGACAGTGTGTCAGGCAACCGCCGCGTGGTGTGTGCGCCGCGTCAGGTTGTCGGGAGCTGCAGCGAATCAAGCTGCCGCAGGTGATGGTGCAGATGACCGACGTAATCGCGCATGAAATAGTCGAGTGTCGTCGGCTGATCGGCCGGCACCACAGTCCACGCTCTCTCGTGCAGGTTGTGCCGCGTATGCAGGCGCAGGCGCACGTCGTCAGGCACGCCATCCATCACGCGGGCGAGATGTCGGTTGAAGAGAGCCCAGAGCTCGAGCAGCTCGTGCCAGTCGGTGCTGTTGTAGCGCTGCGCCGCCACCCATCCGTCCTGCTCATAGCCGGAGAAAATCAGGTCGTCCTGCCACCGGGCACGCACGAAGCGCTGATGATTGTTGGACGCAGAGTCGAGCAGATGCCCGATGATTTCCTTCGCTGACCATGCGTCAGGCGACGGTCGCATCGCGGCCGCGTCGTCGCTGATTCGCCGCAACGATTCGCGCCGTTCGGTGACTGTCGCCCGCAAATCATCTGAGTAGTCCATTCAGCGTACCGTTGAGGCGATGCGTGTCGCGACGGTCGCTTTGCGCTCGTCGGTGTACGCCCACCACGGGGTCGACGGCTCACCTGCCATGAATCGCGTCGTCGCAATGAACACATCCATCACGCACGGGTCGTGACGCTGGCCGGTGATGTCGCAGAGACGTTCGTACAACTCGTACGGATCCTTGCCGATGATCTGTTGCGGAGTGTCGATGCCGAGCAGGCGGAAATCGCCGGCGGTGGCCTTGCCGACGTTCGGCAACTGCTCGAGACGGGTGTAGTGGGCGCGTGTTTCAGCCATTGCGACGATTCAAATTTGCCTCACAGGCAGAACAGCGTGACCGCCGGACCGCCGCGCTGCATGCGAAATGGCCCGAGGGTGGTGTTGGTTGCGATCACGACCACGGAAAGCACGAATGTATCGCCCGTGATTCTCCCCGTGAATCGCGACGGTCTTGGCGGCCGCCCACCAACCGGATCTGGCCCGCCGCCGGCGAATGTCGTCCCTGTTGCGCTGAAGTCGCCCTCCTTCGAGAGACTCCACGCCGGGTCGATCAGCCCCGTGCCGCACTGCAGCGTGAGCGTGCCGCCGGCCGTCGAGAGTTCAACGTTGGCCTCGCCGCTGCCCCACCGACCGTTGGCGTCGGGCGCCGTCGGTGATGCGCATGCGACTCCGGCGCACAACAGCAGGATCGTAGCCGAGCGTTGCATCGGGCCCTCGTGGATCGAGATAGTCGGCATACACTGGCACTCGATATCCGGTCACGAATTTTCGTCTCCCTGCCTAGGTTCCACGCACTCACGGCATTCACCAGACTCCACTACCCTGAATGATGACGACGTCTGCCCTCCGTATCGGAATCCTCGGTGCCGCGCGTATCGCGCGCAAGTTCGTGGAAGGCGTTGCTGGGTCGCCTGCGATCGCGGTGGTCGCGGTGGCGAGCCGCGATCGCGATCGGGCGGACGCTTTCGCGCAGGCCTTCGGCGTGCCACGCGTGTTTCCGACCTACGATGCGCTCCTGGCATCCAGCGATGTGGACGCGATCTACAATCCGTTGCCGAATGGCCTGCACGGCGAGTGGTCCATCAAGTCGATGGACGCGGGCAAACATGTGCTCTGCGAGAAGCCGCTGGCCGTGTCGCGCGTCGAGGCGGAACTGATGTATGCGGCCGCACGGCGCAACACTGTGCGGCTCGCGGAAGCATTTCCGTATCGTTCGCAACCGCAGACGCTCAAGTTGCAGGAGTTGATCACGGACGGAGCCATTGGACCCGTGCGAATGATCTGGGCGACGTTTGCGTTCATGATGACGAGCCGCACTGACATCCGCCTCGACCCAGCGCTCGGCGGTGGTGCGTTGATGGACCTCGGCTCGTATCCGCTCAGCTTGATCCGCATGATTGCAGGCGCGGCGCCGACGGCGATGCACGCGATCGGCACGCTCGATCCATCCGGCGTGGATTCTTCCGCGTCGGCGACACTGCAGTTTGCAAACGGCATCATCGCGCAGGCGTCGTGCAGCTTCGGCGCCGCGATCCACCGACAGGCGCTGGTCGCTGGTGAGGACGGTGTGATCGAGACGAGTTATGCGAATCACACCTCGGTCGACTCGCCGCCAGTCCTGATGTTGCGGCGCGGCCGCGAGAACCGGACGTCGGCGGAAGTGATCGAGGTGCCCGCGATGAACGGGTTCCGCGCGGAAGCTGAGGCGTTCGCGGACTTTGTGAACGGGAAACCGTGGACCGGTATCAGCGAACAGGAATCGATCGATGTGGCGGCGATGCTGGAGACGTTGCGTGGGCTGGTGGCAGCTGGCGCGGTGCTGGCCTGAAGCACATGAGGGTCGCGATGTCGTTAGTGGGCCAGCCCTGGTATACCCAATGACGCATTTCCTGCTCGAGACACTGGCCTACGTCGTTGCTGCGCGATTGTACTGGCGCGCGTCAGCCGGCACCGCGCAACCTTCAGCTCGTGATCGCTGGCTGCTGCTCGGTTGTGCCATTTTCGGCGCGGCACTCGGCAGCAAGTTGCTGCATGTTCTCGAGCATCTGCCGGCATTGCGCGAGCGTCACGACCTGATGTTGTGGATCGGCGGCAAATCGGTGCTGGGCGGATTTCTCGGTGGCACGTTCGGCGTGGAGCTCGGCAAACGTGCGATCGGATGGCGGCACGCGACCGGCGATGCGTGGGTGATGCCGATTTCGGTGGGTCTGATCATCGGCCGACTCGGCTGCCAGCTGTCCGGGCTCTGGGATCAGACGTACGGCAACGCCACGTCAGCGCCGTGGGGATGGGACTATGGCGATCGCATCGCGCGACATCCGGTCGCCGCCTACGAGATGATCGGCGTGGCGCTGCTGGCGCTTGTGGTGCGCGCGCGATGGCGTGAGTATCCGGGCGCGCGGTTCGCCGCGTTCCTACTCGGATATTGTGTGCTCCGTCTGGCACTCGAGTTTTTCAAGCCACCATTCGGGCCGGTCGCGCCGGGCACGCTGCCGGTGGCACTGTATGGCGGACTGACCGCCATTCAGTGGGCAGCGCTGCTTGGAATTGCGTGGTACGGGCTTTTGCTGCGTCGGCGTTTGAAGGGCCCAGTGTCGATCGATTTCCCCGCATCCTGAGAGAGTGATGCCGAAAGTGCGGCCGTATCTGTACTACGATCACGTGGTGTCACTCTGCGACGAATGCCTGCGTCGCATCGAAGGGAAACTGGTGATCCGCGACAACGAAGTCTGGATGTACAAGTGGTGTCCGTCGCACGGGCAGGCGAAGGTGCTGGTGGCCTCGGATGCGGCGTTCTGGCGCATGGGTCGCGAGGTGTACATCAAGCCACCGGAAATGCCGGAACGCTTCAACACGCAAATGGCGTGGGGATGCCCGTACGACTGCGGGCTGTGCCCGGATCACATGCAGCACTCCTGTCTCACCATTCTCGAGATCACGGATCACTGCAACCTGTCGTGCCCGGTGTGTTACGCGGCGAGTGGTCCGCATCGCACGGAGCGTCGCGATCTGGCGACCATCGAGCGGATGCTCGACGCGGTCGTCGCTAACGAAGGTGAACCGGACGTCGTGCAGATCTCCGGCGGCGAGCCGACGACACATCCTGATTTCTTCGCGATTCTCGACGCGGCGAAGCGTCGACCGATCAAGCACCTGATGCTCAATACGAATGGCGTCCGGATCGCGACCGAGCCGGGGTTCGCTGAGCGTCTGGCGTCGTACGCGCCGGGGTTCGAGGTGTATCTGCAGTTCGATTCACTGCGACGCGATGCGTTGATGACACTGCGGGGCGCGGATCTGCGGCGTATCCGGGACGATGCGGTGGTTGCACTCGATCGGGTCGGGTTGTCGACGACGCTGGTGATGACCGTCGCCAAGGGTGTGAACGACACGGAAATCGGCGAGGTGGTGCAGTGGGCGACTCAGCACGCCTGCGTCCGTGGTGTGACGCTGCAGCCGATCCAGTTCGCAGGCCGCATCGATGGTGTGGAGCAGACCACAAGGCGCTTGACGCTCACCGAAGTGCGGCAGCTGCTGCTGGATCAGAGCCCGATCTTTCAGCCAGACGATGTGATTCCGGTGCCATGCAACCCCGATGCGCTGGCGATGGGGTACGCGCTGCGGACAGCCGCCGGCATCGTCCCGCTGACGCGATTTATCGGGCCCGACGTCCTGCTCGCCGGTGAGCGGAACACGATCGTGTTCGAGCAGGATCCGGTGCTCAGGGATGAAGTGTTCAAACTCTTCGCAACGAACCATTCGCCCGAGTCGCAGGCGTTGCGGTTGTCGTCGCTGCTCTGTTGCCTGCCGAATGTCGCGGCACCGCCGAACATCGGATACGACAGCGTGTTCCGGGTGCTGATCATGGCATTCATGGACGCCACGGCGTTCGATGTCCGCGCGATGAAGAAGAGCTGTGTCCACATCGTGCAGTCGGACGGCCGCATCATTCCGTTCGAGTCGTTCAACCTGTTGTATCGCGACGACCGTCGCGCGATTCTCGAGGAGCGGCGGGCGGAGGTCGACCAGTTGTTTCAGCTGCAGCGTGCGCCGGCGTGAAGCGAGTCCTGATCGGAATCGCGCTGGTTCTTGCAGGTCTGCTGGGGCTCGCGCTCACGACGTGCGGAGGGATCGCCTTTCTGTTCTTTCAGGAAGCCGAGAGTCAGCAGATGCGAAGTATTGCGTCGGACGGCAGGGAGATCATGCTCGTCGGTTTTGCGATCCTGTGCGCGATCGCATACGCGACGTACCGGTTCATCGCCAAGTCACAACGTCCCGACTGAGTCCGCCGAAGCCGTCACCAATCGTGCGTCTTTGCGAACGCTTGCAACGTTTCTGAAGTGTCCTTTCAACCGTGACTCGAAGATGTCGCGCATCCTTATAGGTCTGGCACTGGTGGTGGGTGGCCTGCTCGGTCTGTTCATGACCGCGTGCGGCGGAATCTTCACGCTGACATCCATCGGTGGTGGAAGCGGCGGCATACAAGGTGTGCTAGGGTTGTCCGGGCCGTCGTTGGTCGGCGGCGTGTTTCTGCTGATGTTCGTCACGCGGAAATTCCAGTCGTGGCGCACGACTGCAGCGCCCCCTCCGCCTCCACCGCAGGCGTGACGCGCGTGCCCGTCAAGAACCTCTTCGCGCCGTTCATCGCACAGCGCGGGGTGGCGATCGTGGATGGTGCGCTGGCCACCGAGCTCGAAGCGCGTGGCGCCGACCTGCACGACCCGCTCTGGTCAGCCCGGGTGCTGCTCGAGCAGCCGGAGATGATTCGCGCGGTGCACAACGCGTATTTCGCCGCGGGCGCTGACGTCGCAATCACCGCGACGTATCAGGCGACGTTCGAAGGTTTTGCGCGGCGGGGAATCGACGCTGAGGCCGCCTCGGATCTGATGCGACTCGCCGTGCAGATCGCCTGCGAGTCACGCGATGCACACTGGGGCACGGTCGCGAATGTTGCTGGCGCATTGAAGCCGCTGGTCGCCGCTTCGGTGGGGCCGTACGGGGCATTCCTCGCCGACGGTTCCGAGTATCGCGGTGACTATGGCCTCGACGAAGATGCGCTCGTGGCATGGCACGCCCCGCGATTTCGTGTGCTCGTCGAAAGCGGCGCCGACGTCCTGGCCTGCGAAACGATTCCGTGCGCTGTCGAGGCACGCGCAGTCCTGCGACTCCTCGACGTACATCCCGCTGCGCGCGCATGGATCACCTTCTCGGCGCGCGACGGTGCTCACCTCTCGAGTGGTGAATCCTTCGTTGCGGTCGCAGCTGAAATTGGTGCGCATCCACAGGTGGTCGCGGTGGGCATCAATTGCACCGCGCCGCAGTTCGTGCCCGGCCTGATCCGTGCGGCGCGAGCGGCATCGGACAAACCGATCATCGTCTATCCGAATTCCGGGGAGACGTACGTCGCCGGGGCGGGGCGGTGGGAGACTGGCGCAGCGTGTGACCCGTTTGCCGTGGCCGCGCGCGGTTGGTTCGATGCCGGTGCCTCGATCATCGGTGGCTGTTGTCGCACGACTCCCGCCGACATTCAGGCGATCAGCGACTGGGCCTCGACGCTCGCGCAGTAGCGATCCACGCGTCGATCTTCTCTCCGAGCACGGTCATCGGCAGCATGCCACTGCGCAGCACTTGATCGTGATAGGCGCGAATGTCATAGGCGTTTCCGAGCGCCTTCTGCGCGCGCGTGCGAAGCCGCATGAACTCGTTGCTGCCCATCTTGTACGCCAGCGCCTGACCGGGAATGTCGGTGCTGTAGCGCAATGACTCGCTGGCGATCTGTGTGTCCGATTCCAGCTCATGGTCACGCATGTAGGCCATCGCGCGCTCGCGGCTCCAGCCGAGTGCATTCATACCGGTGTCCACTACCAGTCGGCACGACAGAAACATGTCCATCGCCAGCCGACCATAGTGATCCATCGGATCCGCATACAGGCCGAGTTCACCAGCGACGATCGACGCGTAGTCACCCCAGCCTTCGCCGTACGCTGTGTAGTAGCCTTTGCGATACGCCGGCAGATCGGTGTTCTCGCGCATCAATCCGATCTGGAAGTGGTGCCCGGGCCAGAGTTCGTGTGCGATCAGCGGTGCGGCAGTCAGGAGCGTGCGCTCGGAGAGTTTCGTGCCGTTGTACAGATAGTGACCCATTGAATCCGCGACGGTCGGTTCCTGGTAGTAGCCGAACGTCATCGATGGCTCGAGCGCCGGAGGCAGGCGGCGTACGTCGCCGCGTGCGCGCGGCCAGGTGGAGAAGGCGCGATCGAGCAAGGGAGCCAGGCGGTTCGCGTACATCATCAGCCGTGCACCGACTTCGTCCGGTGTCTTGGCGAAAAGGCGCGGATCGCTGGCCAGTTGTGCGTGGAACTGAGCCTTCGTGCCCTGGAATCCGACCTGCGCGCGAACGGTGGCCATCTCGCTGTCGATGCGCGCGACTTCCGCGACACCGATCGCGTGCACCGCCTCGGGTGTCGAGTTGAGCGTCGTATGCCAGCGCACCAACCACGCGTAGTACGCGGCGCCGCCCGGGTACTGTGAGAGTCCGACGCGGTCTGGCGCCTGCGCCGCATAGTCGCCGGAGAGCAGGGTCACCAGACGATCCACCGCGGGCGTGATACTGTTGCTCACGATGTGCGCGGCGGACGCGATGAAGGCAGCGCGCGTTGCGTCGTCGAGTGCCGCTGCGCGCGCTGGCGCAACGGCGAACGGATTGGTCGCGCCGGGTGCCGCGAACGCCCGCAGCAGCGTGACGCTGGCAGGTAACGCCGCCTTCGAGAGTCGGATGCCGTGCGAGGCGCGCTGTTCGATGCCGGCGCGAATACTGTCGATCAGCGCGGGCATCTCATGCAGAAGCCGCAGAGGCACGACCGTGTCGACGGGCGCGCGTAGCGGGAACGCCGCGATCGTGCGTGCGAGGTACCCGATTGGTGATGCGTACGGTGTGATCGACGAGAAGTCGACCCACCAGTGCGGTGCCCGGTCCTGCTGCATGCCGGCTTCCCAGCGTACCACGCTCAGTGTCAGTCGCTGTTCAGCGCTCAATCCTGTCGTTGGAATCGTTGTGACTTTCGTCGTGACCGCGCGCCAGCACGTCGACTCGGACTCCCAGGCGCCGCGCGTGACTTGCGGCAGATGCGCGACGGGTGTGCCCGCGGCAATCGATCGCTCGAATGACGCAGTCGTATTGCACTGTCCGACGTCCGCGAGCAGTCCATCAACGGCCGCGGTGCCGATCTGCTGCGCGCGTATGCGCGGTGCACAGGCGAGACTCGGCAACAGCAAGAGCAGGGCGGAGCGCTGGTGCATCGGCATTGGCGGGGGGAGAGGACGAGCGTGTATGGTGCGCTGCGAGTTGACAACGGGCAAGCGGTGCGCAGCGCGTCACCACTGCAGCCGACGACGAATGTCGTTATGTTCTCCCGCACATAGACCGGGGTGCCCCGTGCCGCTTCTGGCGCGAGGCTGAGAGAGTCCCGCCGAACCTGATCCGGATCATACCGGCGTAGGGAGTCACGCATGAATCGTCACGCCGCAGCGGCAATCGCCGCGCTTGGCCTCGCAGTCGGCAATGCCGCCGCACAGCGCCCCACTGATACCACACACGTCACGCGACCCGATTCCGCACGAGCCGCGGGTTCGCTCGAAGGCGTCATTGTGCGCGCCGTACGCGCGAACGGCACGGCACCGATGGCACAGACCACTATCGACAGCCGCACCATCCAGCGCCGCAGCTTCGCGCAGGAAGTCCCGCTGATGTTGCAGGGCACGACACCATCACTCACGGCACACGCAGAATCCGGCACCAACTGGGGCTACAGCTATATCAGGCTGCGCGGTATCGATCAGTCGCGCATCAACCTGTCGATCGACGGAATTCCGCTCAACGATCCCGAAGATCAGGTGTTCTACTTTGCAAACCTCGCCGATCTGTCAGCCAGCGTGCAGTCGGTACAGGTGCAGCGCGGCGTCGGCACGACAGGCACAGGCACGGCCTCGTTCGCGGGCTCGGTGAACTTCGAAACGAAACCGGTGTTCGGCGTGCCGAGACTTGGGGCGGCGGAAGTGCAGGTCGGATCGTTCGGCGCGCAGCGTGTGATGCTGGAAGGCACTTCAGGTCTGCTGCGGGGCGGGTTCGCGTCGTCGGTGCGCCTCTCGGCACTGCGTACCAACAGCCCCCGCAAGCACGCCGGCGTCCGCGGACTTTCCGGTCTCGCGCAGGTCGGATGGCTGGGCACACGCGACATGGTCAAGCTGATGGTGCTGGCCGGCCAGCTGCGAGATACGCTCTCGTATCTCGCCGTACCCGTGACGGATCTTCGTCGCGATCGCAGCATCAATCCGTTGTCACCGGATGAACTGGATGCGTTCAGCCAGAATCTTGTTGCGCTGTCACACACACGACAGCTCGCAGAAGGCGTGCAGTATGCATCGACGCTGTATCGCATCGGCGCCAACGGCAACTACGATGTGCGATTCGACAGCACGACGGTGGGCAACTACGGGCTCGATTTTTCGTGGTACGGTCTCACCAGCGCAATTACCGTCAAGCGCGGGGCGATGGGACTCAGTGCGGGCCTGAATACCAACACCTACTCGCGCGATCATGCCGAATACATCAAGCCCGATCTCGTCAATACGACGTACCTGAACACAGGACACAAGCAGGATGTGAGCGGATTTGCCAAGCTCGCGCTGGTGCGCGGACCGCTCACGTATTTCGCCGATCTGCAGGTGCGTCACGCCGTGTTTCGTTATGCGCCAGACACTGCTGCAGGCTTCGGGTCCAGTCAACCGTCGATCTCGTGGACGTTCTTCAATCCGAAAGTTGGCCTGACCTGGGCCGTGCGCCCTCAGACCGAGCTGTTTGCATCGGTCGGTCGCACGACGCGTGAACCGACGCGCAGCGACCTGCTCGCCGGCAACGACAACGTGTCGCGCAAAACGTTCGATGATCTGGGTGGCCTGCGGCGTGTCGAGCCGGAGCGCGTCACGAGCACCGAGACAGGCGTGCGCTGGCACAACGCTGCGGTGCGGCTCGAAGTGAATGCGTTCCGGATGGATTTCCGCAACGAGATTGCACGCATCGGTGCCTTGTCGCCGCTTGGTGCCGAGCTGCGTAGCAATGTCGGTGCCAGTGTGCGGCAAGGCGTGGAACTCGATCTGCGCTGGCGCCCGACGACAACGCTGGCGCTCACGACGGTCGGGTCGCTGAGCCACAATCGTATCCGCTCATACGTCGATTCGAGCGGACCGTCGCCGGTGGTCCGTCGTGATGTGCCGCCGTTGCTCACGCCATCGGTCACCGCCACACAACGCGCTGACTGGCGTGCGGCGCAGTGGCTCGACCTCGGTGTCGAAGCGCGATATCAGGGCGTGAGTTATCTGCGCAACGACGGAGATCGCGCGCTGACGCTACCGTCGTTCGTGGTGCTCGACGCGATGCTGCGCGTGCCGTTCGGCAGCAACGACGTGAGTGTGCGCGCTGCGAACCTCGGTAATTCCACGCGATACGGCAGTGGATATGCGGTGGATGGTGTGCCGAACTACTTCATCCTGCCACCCCGGTCGGTGTTCGTGACGGTGCGACTGACCACGCGCTGAGGGATGGGGCCGGAGCGCGGTGGCGGCCTCGCTCCGTGACGGCGGCATTCCCGGGCGGGTATCGTTGACAGAAGCTGTGCCCTGTCCGCGTGTTTCGGGCAGTGTCAGGCTTCGCGTCCTCCTCATGGAGTGCCCATGGATCGTCGTCAGTTTGTGGTTTCGTCGGCCGCCGCCACTGCGGCTGGGCTACTGCGCGTCGACCTCACCAGACACGCGGCACCGATCAACCCGATCGGTGTGCAGCTGTTCTCGGTGCCGATGCTGCTGGAGCGCGCGATCGATCATTACGCAGGGGCAGGCGTCGGGTGTGAAGCATTTCTTCGTCGAGCAGGACATGGTGGCGAATCCGGAGGTCGCGCTGAAGCGGAGTATTGATTATCTGAAGCGGATGTAACTCAGCGGCGAATCAAGGGGTGATCAAGTGCTCTGACCCCTTGAACGGCTTCAAGTGCTCTGACCCCTTGAACGGGGACGCAATGCACAGCGCACCCTCCATCGATCTACGACGCCAGCCCCGCCGTGGATGAGTGAACCGGACGACGATCGCCGCCCGCCACACACCCAGCTCACCGCAACGGCACTACCGGCGGTGTGAGTGTGTTGTGAAACGACGCGATCTACCAGGCACTCTCGGCGCGCTGCAGCACCACCGAAAACAGCGCCCGATGCTGGCCGGCGAGTGGACCGGTCGGCGCGTCGAGCTGCGATTCGACATGGACCAGCGCGACATCGGTCTGCAGTGCGCGTGCGGTCTTCACGCGATAGTTGTTCCGTTTGCCGGCATAGATCGAATGCAGGGACGCCCCGTGCCCTGCAGCGATCGCCATGCGCCCCTGATGATGTTCGGCGCGAACATTCACCAAATCGGCATCATCAGCGGACGATGCAGCGAACGCCGAGCCGTCGGCGGCGTTCGATGCGGATTCGAGTGCTGCGATGAGGGCTTCGATGGCCGAGTGATCAGCTGCGCTGAGTGCGGTCGTCATGGACATGTCCTGCGTGAGCAGCGTCGAGTTCACGTGGTGGGCGTCGTACACGCGGCGACGACGCAATCGTCGAGCATGTCGACGCGCGACTCTACGCACGAATGTTCACGACGTGTCAGCGCCGGGTGTCCGATTCACCATCACACGCAGCGTGCGGCGCACCCGCGGCCCGATCCATTCGACGATAGCCATCCACGACCTGCGGGAAAATCTGCTCGGCATCGGTCGTTCGACCCACGCGGCAGAACGCGAGGCGCAATTCGTTCAGCAGATCCGGGGGATCGACAAGTTGATCATCTGCCGGCCGCTTCGCGTTCAGTCGCGTCGTCATGTCATGCATGCGTTCCAGCTGGAACAATGCCCCGCGTGCACCACTCACCCACTCATTGCGCGCCACGAAGAATGCAGCCAGCGCGGTGTGCATGCGTCGCAGGCGTGCGATATCGTTCTGCTGGTACGCCATGGATTTGCCAAGGAACACGCCGCTCAGCAGATCGTTCAGTGCGCCGACATCAGCTGTGGACTGACCGTACAGCATCGCCATTGGCGCGATCGATTCGATATCCATCCACGGTGGTGGCGGACCGTCGGTCCACGGCCGCACGAGCGCCGCCTCGTAATACGCCACCGCCAGTCGGCGATTCCCCGCGCCGTCGTAGTACGCCCCGAAGGACCGCAACAGCATGCTCCACACGGCCAGTCGATCGACGTGCGATGTCCACCAGTCCGTGCCGACGAATTTCCGATTGACGGTGCGCGGGTCGCGCGACTCCGCAGTGCGCGCCAGCTGCAACAACTCGCGGACGGGCGCACACAGCGCTGACGGCGGCAGCATCGCGCTGCGCGCGCCACGAGCGGAACCAGCGCCTCGTGCGGCCGGAGACAGCGTCGAGTCGCATGGCGCTGCTGCATTAAGTCGCGATTCGTGATCCCGCAGCAGGTCCGCCGGGCCGAGTCCCATCGTCGCAAAATTGACGACCAGCAGACTGAGCGCCGTATCCGGTAATCCCGCGGCACGACTGCGGGTTTGCAGCAACTGGTATAGCGCATCCGTCACCATCGCGCCGTGAGTCGGATTGACGCTCCACTTCGTCGCGACGGCGATCATCGAATCAGGCGGATACGCCGCCAGCATCGTTTTGAGCAGCCCGCCGCGCGCGGTGGTCAGCGTCGAGTCGATGCGCAGTGCGGCCCGGTATGCTGCGATGGCACTGTCGGGGACACCGAGTGCTGCGTATTCGTCCGCGGCGTGAACGAAGAAGACGGGGCGCGCGGCATGTGTGGAGCGCGTGGCGCGTTGAAACGCCGCCAGTGCCTCACGATGCCGACCCGCGTCCCGAAGCACGATGCCGATGTTGTTCGGCGCCGCTCCTGCGTATCGCGCAGAATCGAGTTGCTCGGCCTCCTGATAGTCGGCAACTGCCTGCTGCTGCAGCGTGACACGTGACGCGACGCTGTCGGCGTCACCGGCAATCAGCTGCTGGTGTGCGTTGGCGCGGCCGAAATACGCACCCGCGAGAACCTTCGAGCGCTCAGGTGAGTCGGGAATAGCGCGCATCTCGACAATCGCCGAGTCGTACTGTGCTGCGGCCGCACGCGCATTGCCGGCGTCGAGGTACACGCGCGCCTGCTGAATGATGATGCGCGTGCGCGGCGCGACCACAACACGCTGCGCATCGGTTGGCCGTCCGCTGAGCACATGCGCGAGCAGCAGGCACGTTGCTCGTGTCACAGGCCAGCGCCACTGATCGCACGTCACGGGTCATCTCCGGCCGCCACGATACCATCGGCGTTCACGGCGCGCGTCGTGCACGCGTACATGTAGACGTGCACCGATTCCTTCGTGATGCGCGCGCCGCGTGCATTCATCGCGAAGAAGTCTGCGACTTCACGCGTCGGGGATGTGACGCTGAATTCCATGCGTCGACACACATAGCGTTTCTGCCCCTGACCGGCGCCCTCCGCGCAGTCGATCAGCTTCAACTCGCCCTGGCGCTTCACGACGGTGCCTTGCACCCGCTCTTCGATGCCGACGCGCACGAGGAACGACACCGGCGGCGAGGAGGCCGCGCGGAGTGAGTCCGCCGACACATCGACACGCGAGCTGGAATCGGCTACGGGAAGGTTGACAGCTGCAGCAAGTGGTAGTCGGCCGATCACGACCGGAATGATGCGCGCGGCGTTTGCGTCAAGTCGCGCGGCGATCATGTCGGTGAAGGTCTGTTGCAGCCCGGCCGCCAACCAGTACGAGCGATCTCGCCTCTGCGCCTCGAAGAAATCATCGAAGAATGACACCACGGAATCCGACGAGACCGCGCGCACCTTGCCCAGTAGCGTGACGACAATCTCGACATGCCCGCCAGTCGGCTTTTCGCGAATGCGCAGCACGACGGTGTCTGCCGTCGGTTCACCGGCCGCGCGCCAATCCACGAATCGATAGCGCGCGTCAAACAGCACCCTCGCAGCACCGGTCAGCTTGGTTTCGAGTGCCTGACACGCGGCACCACAGCGACTAGCGTCACTATCGAGTCGGGTGCGATAGAGGCGTGACGTGATCTCAACACGAACGACAGCGCGCGGCCGTATCGGTGTGCCGAGATTGCGCGCAGCCGCAACAGCTGGCGAAAGCGCGATGGCCAGCGCCGTCAGCGCTGCAATGCACTGCGTGCGAACGTGCGACGTGCTTCGACGTCGATCAGCGGAGCACGAGAAAACGTGTGAGTGAGTCTGCAATCGGAACCTCATGAAGCGCTGCTTCCCGATGTGCGGCGGATACTCGTACATGAACCGTATCGTTGAGTTGTAGACGGCGCCATGTGCGCGCACCTCTCATCCCATTTCTCCACGTCGCGGCAAGCTGGTCCGTGAACGTGGAGTCGAGCCCATTCATGCGTAGCGAATCAGCCGAGCTGCGCCACGTGTCGGCTGCTTTCATCGACACGATACCACCGCCGAACGACAACAGCAGCGCACCACCACCAGTCGGAAGCATTGCAAGCCCAAGCGTGTCCGCGAGCGTGCGGCCCGTGACGAGTACCTGCACCGAATCGAGGCTCATGGCCTCCGGACTCGGCAGCACTGCGAGTGTGACGGGAGTGCCGAAGTCATCATCAAGCGACAGTCGTGTCGGCTTCCATGGCAGAACGTGCTGAGTCTGGTTGATCAGGCGCGTGCTCGACTGAAACCAGACCGGTCGACCCCATGGCCACGTCCAGACGCGGAAGTACAGCGGTCCGCCGCCGCGTCGCAGTCGCAATGAATCGACCGGAATTGCCGGCGCACCGTGCGCGAGTTCATCGAGACCGTCGTATCGATAGACCCACTCGGGGCTCAGCGGCTCGCCGCGCACCACGACGGTGTTCACGAGGCAGCTGAGCAGCGTCAGTCCGCCGCAGAGCAGCACCAGCGCGCCGGAAATCCATCGCTGTTGCAACAACGCGGCGATCCACTCCGACAGCGTCGCCGTGCGCTCGCGCGGGAGCAGCCCCCACATCATGCTGGCCACGCCAAGCGTCGGCACCTGGCTCACGACAAACGCCATGCCGGGCGGCCAGTTGAGCGTGAACCAGAGCGCGAGACAGAGGTCGATCACGAACAGCAGCGCCACCACCCGCACTTCCGGCGGCAGTGTCGTCGTGCGCTGCGCATCTGCTTGCGGTGGAGATGTCATCGCGAAAGGGACGCGAGTGAACGAACCCCGTTCTCGCCGCTACGTCACGTGCAACCCCGCTTACGGATCCTTCACCACCGGCAACGAATACGCCTTGCCGAGTACGCCCTGGTACTCGGAGTAGAGCAACTTGAGACCCTCGAACTCCTGCTTTACGGCCGCGCGAAATGCGGGCTTGCTGGCAAAATCATACAGCAGCGCACTCATCGCCTGCGCATCCACCACGAAGCCGGCGTGACCGACTGGTCCAAGCGCGTCGGCCTCCATTTCGTAGGTGTGAAATCCACCGTTCGACGTCCAGCCGCTGATGCCGACGCCGGGAATATCACGCGAGACGCTCCCGGTTTCCTCCCATCCCTGCGGCTTGCCTGCGCTCTCCAGCACCTTGCCGCCACCGTAGCGCTTCACGTGTGCGAATGCGGCCTCGTTGAGCGTGCCGAGTGAGATGCCATCGCGCATCGAACCATAGGTCTCGATTTTCACCTTGGTGCCGGTGGCCAGAGCCGCGGCCTGCGCAGCCGCATCGATCATCTGACGCATTTGCCCAAGGTAGATGGCGTCAGGATACCGGACGTAGAAATCGGCCACTGCACGATCGGGCACGACGTTCGGTGCCTTGCCGCCTTCGACGATGATGCCCTGAATGCGTGCCTCCGGACGGAACGTGCCGCGGAGCGCATCGATGTTGTCGAAGAGGTGGCGCACTGCCGTCAGAGCATTGCGGCCATCCCACGGCGTCATCTGATGCGCTGGCGCGCCGGAGAACGTGAACTTCACACCGTCGATATTCAGGCAGCAGCTGCCGAAGCCTGGTGCCGCACGTGTCGACGCGATGCTGGAGTGACTGCGTACGACGATGTCGAGACCATTGAACGCACCCTGCGTGTGCATCACCGTCTTTGCCGGCGGCGGCATCATCTCCTCGGCAGGTGTGCCGATGACGACCACGGTACCGGGTGTCCTCGTGGCGACGAGCCATTCCGAAATCGCGGCAGCCGCCGCGAGACCGACCGGACCCTGTGCCGAGTGCTGATCGCCATGGAAGTCGCCCTTCGTGCCTCGCAGCGCGTCGTACTCGACCACGATGCCGAAATTCGGACCACCGGTGGCCTTCTTGCTGCGGGCTGTGAATGCCGTTGCGAACCCTCCCGCTCCCAGCGTCACGTCGAAGTCGTGCGCGGTCAGCCAGTCGGTGAGAATTTTCACCGAGCGTTCTTCCTTGAAGCCGATCTCGGGATGACGGGTGATATCGTCCGCCATCGCCAGCAGCTCGCCGTCCATCAGTGCTTTCGCGCGGGCGGCGACCCGATCGCGGGCGGCATCGGGCGCCGAGAGTCGGGCGGTCCATCCGGCCACGTCGACCGTGCGCTGCAAGGTGCCCATTTTCTGGATCACCTCGCGCGCTGCTTCGCGTTCAGTCGGTGTGTCCTGCGCGGTGAGGGGCAGGGCGAGGATGGCGAGGAGGGCCGTGATCGACAGCGAGCGGAGAATGCGCATGGCAGGGACGCGGGGGACAGATTGGGGAAGCGACGCTCGTGACTCTGCCGCACGTGCGTCGGCATGCCGTGCGCGTAGGGTGATGGACCAGCCGCACATTGGCAAGGGTGGAGGTGTGCGGCGGAGTCCCGTGCGGTGTCGCAATGCGTGCGCGCTGCCCGCAACCGGGCCCGGTTCGCGCCTGTGAGGACGTGCATCGCGGTCGGTACGCACGGGCCACGCTGCCGTCACTCTGCACCCGTCGCAATGGACATCCGCCCTGGAAGGAGATATAGATACAGAATGGTCTTACTTCACTCTCTCCAGACAGCAGTGTTCGCGACGTGAAATTGTTCAGCACCGCAGTCGTATTCGCGACACTTGTCACTGTCGGGCAGTCGCAGGCGCAGGTCGTGGCCGCGCCGCGCCCGGGATCTGCGTCGGTGAGCGGCGTCATTTTTGACAGCGTCACGCACTCACCGTTGTCGTCCGCGTTGGTGCAGCTCGTGAACGCCGACAGCCTGTCGGCCAGTGCGCGAACAGTCGAAAGTGATTCACTCGGCCGATTCAATTTCGGCGACATCCGGCCCGGTCGGTATCTGCTGGGATTCATGCACCCGATGCTCGATTCACTGGGCATCGAACCGAAGCCGCGTGAAGTGCGTGTCGGCGGCGAGACGGCGGTGCGCAGCGATCTCGCGATACCATCGGCACTGACGCTGCGACGTACGATCTGCGGCGCGTCGGCGGTGGCGGATTCGGAAGCGCTGATCATCGGGATCGTGCGCAGGGCGACCGATCGCGTCGCCGTCGACTCGTCGGTCGTCAGTGCTCAATGGCTGGAATTTTCGCTCGAGTCGGGGCGCATCGCCCGCAGCATCGCACGGCGTGTGGTCGGCACACAGGAGACGGGATGGTATGGCATCTGTGGCGTGCCGAATGGCGGTACAGTGCTGCTCGTCGCAACACATGGCGCGGACAGCACTGAAGCGCTCGAGCTCGAGATTCCGACGGCTGGATTCCTGCGACGCGATCTGTACTTCGGCAGCGCGCGTCTCGCAGCTGATGCGCCGCAGTCAACGCCACGTGACACGCTGCAGCTCACGACTGCCGCCCGTCGCACGGGAGACGGGCGACTGACTGGCACCGTCGTCACCGCGACCGGCGGCCGACCGCTGCCCGGCGCGCGTGTCGGGATCACCAACGGGCCACAGACGCGCGCCGACGGCCGCGGTGTGTGGACGCTGACCGGCGTGCCGACGGGCACACGCATGCTCGAAGTACGCGCCGTGGCGCACTATCCTGTCGCGCTGCCAGTGGACGTCATTGAGGGCGCACCGCCCGTGCACATCGCGATGGTGACGCTGCAGTCCGTGCTCGATACCGTAAAGGTCAGGGCGACCCGCGGCGGCAGCGGTAATCTGCTCGAGTTCCTCAGCCGCAAGAAGTCGTCGGGCGCCGGTCGTTTCATCACCAGCGAAGACATCGCGGCGCGACGACCGATCTACACCACGGATCTCTTTCGATCGATGCCCGGCATCACGCTTTTGCGCGATGGCACGGGCGACGAAGTGCTCGTGCAGCGAAGCAATACCTTCTCATCGCCGTACTGTCGCGTGTCGGTGTACATGAACGGCATGAGCCTGCGCGGTATGTCCGCCAACGACATCAACGGATATGTGCGACCGAATGACCTGATCGGCGTCGAAGTGTATTCGGCAGGAACCGCACCGCCGCAATATTCAGAGCAGAACGGGTGTGGCAGCGTCGTGATCTGGTCGCGATGACACGACGTACATCACTGCGCTGCAAATCATCGCGATCACGCGCTGGCGAGTGGCAGCCGGACGATGATGCGTGTGCCACTGCCTTCCGTACTCTCCGCCGCGATCGTGCCGCGCATGCGCTCGACCATGCGCTTGCTGAGCGCGAGACCAAGTCCCATGCCACCTGTCGCCCGATCGCGTGACGGGTCGACACGGTAGAATCGCTCGAAGATGAGGGGCAGTTGGTCGGCGGGAATACCGCGACCGGAATCTGACACGACGATCGATGCCCAACCGTTTTCAGCAGTGAGCGTGACAGTGATCGAGCCGTCGGACGGCGTGTGTGTGATCGCATTCTGCAACAGGTTGCGCATCACCTGAGCGATGCGACGCGGATCGACGAGCGCCACGACCTTCTCAGGCGGCGTGATGACTCGCGGCGTGGGTGTCATCGCCTGAAATGCATCGGACGCGTGATGCAGAGTGTCGCGGAGATCGACCGCGCTCAGCTCGAACGTCAGGGCACCGGCATCCGCGAGTGTCAGCTCCTGCAACTCATCGATCAGGTGTTTGAGCAGCAGCGCCTCATCCTGCGTGGATTGCAGTGTTGCCGCATCAGGCACACGCAGCCCATCACGCATCGCTTCCAGCAGCCCGATCACATTCGTCAGTGGCGTCCGGAGCTCGTGCGCGAGGTCGGAAATCATCTGGCGTTTCGCCTGCTCGGTCTCGTCGAGCGACTGCGCCATGTCATTGAACGACCGTTCCAGCTCACCCAATTCGTCGGCGGAACTGACGCGCACTCGCGTGGCGAGCGCGTTGGCCCTGACTTGCCGCGCTGCCTGCGTGAGGCGCTGCACCTGCGACACGACCGGCGAGGCGAGCCACCATGCGCCGAGTGCGGAGAGCAGGCTGGCAATGAACACGGCGATCCAGACGCTCCGTTGAATGCCGCTGACCATCAGTCGCGCATTGGACGGTGGTGGCGTTCCGCCCGGCAGCGCATACAGATATCCAAGCCGGTGACCGTCAGCCGAGCCGAGTGCGATGCCATTCAGCACCAGCCGCTGCATACGACGCTCATTGCCGTTGCTCGTGACACGCGACACCTCGAGCGTTCCGTCGGGCTGCTGATGCAGGTCACCCTGTGCAACGTCATCGGTCGACGATGCAACGATCACACCGGCGGTATCGAGCACCAGCAGTGCGGTTGAATCACGTAATTGCGCCGCGAGTGCACGAAGCTGTGCTATCCCCACTGCGCTCTGTAAAGTCGGCCAGACACGCATGATCGCATCCGCCATCTTCAGCATCTGCGTCGGTGCCGCGGGACCGTTCAGCCGCGCCTCGAACTCCGCCAGCTCGACGCGTGCCGATCGCATCGAGAGCATCGCCACGATCAGTATTGCGCCAATGATCAGCGGCCAGACGGTCAGGAAGAGTCGCGCGCGCAGGCTGCGGATCATCGCGTCGTCCGGGCCGGCCGCAGCGCCATGCGATACCCGACGCCGACCACCGTGTCGATGTAGCCGAGTCCCAGTGCGCCACCGACCAGTTTGCGCCGCAGGTTGCTGACATGCACGTCGACGATGCGGTCCAGCGCGCGACTGCCGTCACCCGGAAGCTGTTCCAGCAACTCGGCGCGCGACAGCACAAAGCCGGGACGTGCCAGCAACGCCGCGAGCACCGTGAACTCGCTCGGCGTGAGATCGAGTGGGACACCGGCGACGATCGCTGTGTGTCGCTTCTGGTCGAGCACTATATCCTCATAGCGCAGCTGCTTTTCGCCGGCTGGCGGCGTGCGCCGCAGCACCGCGTCGACGCGTGCGACAAGTTCGCGCGGGCTGAACGGCTTGGTGATGTAGTCATCCGCGCCGACGGAAAATCCGTGGAGACGATCCTCCTCGATCGTGCGCGCCGAGAGAAAGATGATCGGTGTCGATGTTGACTCCCGCGCGCGGCGTGCGATCTCGAGACCGCTGGCGCCAGGCAGCATGATATCGAGCAGCAGCAGGTCGAATGATTCCGTGGACAGCCGCTCGATGGCGCGCGAGCCGGACCGCTCACTCGATACCCGATGACCCGCGTGTGTGAGGTAGAGCGAGACCAGCTCCGCTGTCTTCGCATCATCCTCCACCACCAGGATGCTGGCGCGTCGCGGTGCGACCGCGTCAGGTTGCGTCATGGACAAGGCATAGGCTGGTCATGTTAATGCCGTGTGAAGACGAAGGCCGCGCGCATCTTCATACGCTCTTGATACGCGGGTGTTCAACTGTCACCAGGGCACACGCACGTTCACCTTCAGACATCGGGTCTGATCCATGTTCATCGTTCCTGACGTACGCCGCCGGAAGAACAATCCGGCGAAGGCGGTGCGCCTCCTCGCACTCGGCGTGGCGCTGAGCTGCGCACCAACGCTCGCGGACGCGCAGAGCGGGCCGCCCTCCGGTCGCGAAATGCGCACGATCGGTGCGCCGCCGGTGTCGCAGGACGAGCTGGTGCGCAAGCTTCGCACGCTCGCCGATTCGCTGACGCGGCTGGAGCGGTTTTCCGGCGTCGTGTTTCTGGCGAAGGACGGTGCGCCGGTCTTCACCGAATCGTACGGATTCGCCGATCGCGAGGCGAAACGTCGCAACACCGCTGCCACGACGTTCAACGTCAGCTCGATCGGGAAACTGTTCACGATGATGGCGGCCGCCCAGCTGATCGCCGACGGCAAGCTGGCGATGGACGGGACGATCTCACGCTACTGGCCCGACTATCCCGATGCCGCAGCGGCAGCCAAGATCACGATCCGTCAGCTGCTCGAGCATCGCTCCGGTATCACCGGCGACATTTTTGGAAATCCGTCGATGCGTCGGAGCAATCGTGACGCACTGGCGATGGTCGTGAAGAACCCGCTCGCGTTCGAGCCCGGGACCCGTCAGCAGTATTCCAACGCCGGCTATGTCGTGCTGGGTGAAATCATCGCGCGCGTGTCGCACGAGAGTTACGAGGACTACATACGGCGTCACGTGTTCACACTGGCGGGCATGACCGCGACGGGATTTCCGTCCAACGATTCGCTGCCGCAAAACACCGCCATCGGATACACGCGTGGCATCGACGAGGACCATCCGATGCCATCACCACTGCCACCGCTGGCCCGCAATACGGCGGTGCAACCCCGACGCGGCAGTGCGGCGGGTGGCAGCTATTCGAACGTGAGCGATCTCTATCGCTTCCTGCTCGCGCGGCGACAGGGCACACTCGGTGCACCGCCGCGGCGTGAACAGACCATCAGCGCTGGTGGCAGTCCGGGTTCAAACGGTATCATCGCCGAGGGATTGCCGGGCGGGTACAATCTGATCGTGCTGTCGAATTTCGATCCGCCGGCGGCTGGTGTGATCAGTGATGCGGTCGAGTCGTGGCTGGGTGGTGGGCGCGGTGGACCGGACCGCGTGCGCGTCGGAGGACCGCCGCGTGGCAATGGTGGCGGCCCTGATGCGCCGCGGGCGGGCAGCGCAGCCATGACATCGCTGCCGGATACGCCCGTTGGTCGTGCGGCGTCGGATTACCTGAAGGCGTTCGCGACCGGCGACACGAGTGTGATGCGAGCCTTCATGCTCGCACACCTCGTGCCGGGTGCACGCAGCTGGGACGAACGCGTGGCGCAGTACAGCGAGATGTACGGCGAGAATGGCGCACTGACGCTGGTGGACGCCGACGCGGTGTCGGACACGGAGCTCACGATGCGTGTGACGGGGGCGAGGAGCGGGCCACTGACGCTGATGCTGCGCATCGAGTCGGCGGCACCGTATCGGATCGCGGGATTGCAGGTCCGGATGGAGCGGTGAGCAAAA
>JANLPZ010000102.1:0-32116 GCA_031367535.1 Gemmatimonadaceae bacterium | reverse complement strand
CCCTGGTAGCTGTTCGGGCTTCTGGCGATCGGGTCGGCGCCGCTCTGACTATCGATCGGGCTCGCGTCGCCCTGGGCGGATTGAACGAGCTGACGCCTTCCCAATGTTGTACACCGTCGTGCCGTAGACATACAAGGGCGGGGAGGCCGGAGAGTGCGTCGCACTCGCGCCTTCTTTCATCGCGCACCATCGTCAAATGCTTTGGGTGTGGAGCACACGGAGCGCACGGAGGGTGCGCGCCGCAACGCGCTGCCCAGCGCGCACCGATGATTTTTTGAACGAGCAGTTCCAACAAAAAGTCAGCGATATCTCGCGCGACGCCGGCGGTCGCAACGGACGCACTCTCCGGCCTCCCCGTGCTATCCCCACAAAAAAGTCAGCGATGTTTCGAACATCGCACTTCGTTGCAAGCGACGCACTCCGTGCGCTCCGTGTGCTCCACTCCCCAAGCATCAGAATGTCTCGTAACTCACGGCACAGCTCGCTGTAACTCCAGAAGTGCTGGTCCGACGCCGACCATCAGAGTGGTGACGTGACGTGAATGTGCGAAGACGGCGTCGCATCTGGCGAGTGGGGGTACCACGTCCCACCTTGTCCGCACTTCGCTCGACCCAAATTCCCTCGACACCGCCCATGTCCGAACAGAGTTTCCTCGGCCAGGTGCATCGCGCATTCGATGCGGCCGCGATGTTCACGAATCATCCGCAGGCGCTGCTCAATCAGATCAAGGAGTGCAACGCGGTGTATCGCGTCACGTTCCCGATCCTTCGTGACGACGGGACGATCAAGACGATCGTCGGCTGGCGCGCGGAGCACAGCCATCACAAACTGCCCACGAAAGGTGGCATCCGTTACGCCATCAACGTGAACGAAGATGAAGTGATGGCGCTCGCGTCACTCATGACGTACAAATGTGCAGTCGTGGACGTGCCGTTCGGCGGCGCGAAGGGCGGCATCAAGATCAATCGCAAGGAATTCAGCGAACACGAACTCGAACGCATCACCAGACGATACACCTTCGAACTCTGGAAGAAGAACTTCATCGGACCCGGTGTCGACGTCCCGGCACCTGACTATGGTACGTCCAGCAAGGAGATGGCCTGGATCGCCGACACCTACGCACAACTCGCCGTCGGTGACCTGAATGCCCTCGCGTGCGTGACCGCCAAGCCGATCGCGCAAGGCGGCATTCGCGGCCGGACAGAAGCCACGGGTCGCGGCATCTTCTACGGGATTCGTGAAGCCTGCGACAACACCGAAGACATGAAGGCCATCGGCCTCACGAAAGGCCTCGAAGGCAAACGCTGCATCGTGCAGGGACTCGGCAACGTGGGATACCACGCCGCGAAATTCATCGTCGATGGCGGAGGAGTGCTGGTTGCCGTCGCCGAATTTGACGGCGCACTCCACAACGAGAAGGGCCTCGATCTGGAAGCTGTGATGGCGTACCGCAAGGAAACCGGTGGCATGAAGGGCTTCCCCGGTGCCACGTACCTCGCCGAGTCACGCGCGGCACTCGAACTGCCGTGCGACATCCTCGTACCGGCGGCGCTCGAAGGACAGATCACCGCCGAAAACGCGCCGCGTATCCAGGCGAAACTGGTGGCGGAGGGCGCCAACGGTCCGACCACGTTCGAGGCCGACGGCATTCTGCATCAGCGCGGCGTGATGGTGCTCGCCGACATGTTCCTGAATGCCGGTGGTGTGACGGTGAGTTACTTCGAATGGCTGAAGAATCTCTCGCACGTGCGGTTCGGTCGCATGGAGAAGCGGTTCGAAGAGACTGCGTTCAAGAATGTGCTGCGCGCGGTCGAAGATCTGACCGGCAAGACGCTCGGTGAAGAGCGGATGTCGAAGCTGTCGCACGGTGCGGACGAGGCGGATCTCGTGAATTCCGGGCTCGAGGACACGATGATCTCGGCGTGGCACCAGGTGCGCGAGACATGGTCCCGACACGATCGCAAGACAGACATCCGCACCGCCGCCTTCATCAGCGCCATCAACAAGGTCGCAGTCAGCTACCAGGACCTCGGCATTTTCCCGTAAGCTGCCCGGGATTTATTTCGACTCAGCGTGTAGGCAGGAACCGCACAACGCAACGGCACAACGCAACGGCACAACGCAACGGCACAACGCAACGGCACAACGCAACGGCACAACGGCCTCGTTCTGCCGTTGCGCCGCTGCGACGTTGCCTTGACTGGTGCGGTTGTCACCGCGCCGCAGGGCAACGCTTGTGCAGCTCCACGCCGCTCGCGACGACCTCCACATCGGTCGCGGTGCCATCCGGATTGCGACGCAAGCTGGCGCCTTCGGCGGTCAGGTGATTCGCATCCGCTTTCGAGTGTCTGGTGACCTTCGTCACGCCCGCCATGCGCGCGCGACGACCGACAACCGCGACGCCGCTGGGCACAGGCGCACCGCGCAGTACGACCGCGGAATCGGTCGGTGATTGCGCACCAACGAAGATTCAGCGAGCACGACAGTAAGGAATGGGATGGCTATGCGCGTGGCTCGCATGGTCGTGGGGCTGGAGGCTGGGGTTTGGGCTTCAATGCCGTGGGCGCAGAGTACGGGTGTGCCCCGACATCGCGCACGGGCGCGCTCTGCGCCCTGTCGTGGCGTTGTAGTCCTGCGATACCTTGCGTTTGTGAAGCGACCGCCCTTCTACTATCGCGAATCTCACGGGATTCGCGTCTCGGTGCGACCGGTGTTCCTTCCGGCGCAATCGCAGCCGGCGCATTCACAATTCGTCTTTGCGTATTTCGTCCGGCTCGAAAATGTCGGTGATCAGGCGGCGCAACTCCTGTCGCGCAAATGGCTGATCCACGATTCCGTCGGCGACGGCGAAGATACGGAAGTGGAAGGTGAAGGGGTCGTGGGTGAATTGCCGGTGATCGCTCCCGGGCACATCCACGAGTATCAGAGCTTCTGCGTGCTGAAATCGCCGAGTGGTTACATGGAGGGGCAGTACTTCTTTCGACGCGCCGACAAGTCGCGGTTCGCATCAGAGATTCCGCGGTTCGTGCTCGACGCGGAGAACGCACTCGGCCCGACATCGTAGACAGCGCGTGCGCGCGGTGATCCGCCGCCGGGTACATAGCGGACAACACAACGGCCCGTCACTGCGCGAAGCAATGACGGGCCGTTGTGCCTTCGACGCCGGCTCGACACGATCCGAGAGCCGACGACCTGGACAACTACTTCGTCAGGCGACGGTCTGGTGACCGTTTGCCCAGGTCGAGCCGGCGGAAGGACTGCGACTGGCCATGGGATCACCTCCTCAAGAAATGTTGAACAGTGGGCAGCGCTGCGAACCGCACACGGCGGCCGCACTGAAGAATTAGCAAACAGTGCGTCATCGCGCTATCCCTTCGCACTCACTTTTTTCACCTCAGCCGCACGCACATGTCCGAGCGCTCGTGGACGCCGGTATTTCTTCCCGCTGATGTACCACTGCCGGCGGGCGCATACAGTCCCGCCGCGCGCGCGGGAGACTTTCTCTATGTGTCCGGTCAGGTACCGCGGAATTTCCGGACGGGTGCGCTCGTTGGCAGTACGGTCGAAGAACAGGCGCAACAGGTGCTGAGCAACCTGCGTGAGGTTCTCGAGGCCGGCGGCGCGACGTTCGCTGACGTCGTCGCTGCCACCATCTATCTCACCAACGAGGAAGACTGGGGTGCAGTGAATGACATCTGGAAAAGCACGTTCAGTATGCCATATCCATCACGCACGACCGTCGGTGCGCGCCTGCGCGGCATCCTGATCGAAGTCAGCGCGGTGGCGTACCTGCCACGCTGAGCTCACGCCGTCAGGGCTTCGACGGGTGATGCATCTGGTGCATGCTGCTGTCCATGCCACCGGCGCGATGATCTGATCGCTGGAAGACGATGAAGTCGCGGATCGCCTGCAATGCCGTCGAGTCCTCGGTGGTGATCCAGAGCTCCGCACCCTTCGGCAGTTCATGTGTGCGATACGTGATGGCAGCACGTTTCGCCGCCATGGTCGCCGTGCCGGGCACGGTGCGGCCGTGCACGAGCCCTGGCGCCGTGAAATTGCCGCGCGCGAATTTCTTCGCGATCTCGCGAAAGTGTCTGCGGATCGCAACGACGCCTGCTGAATCATCGTTTGCTGCGCGCAACGAGATCCGCGCCCCGTCAGGCAGCAGATCGAACTGGTGTCGCGATGTGTACTGATCGATTCCCATCACTGCCTTGCCGCGTGTCTGCACTCGGCGGTACGTGCTGTCTGGCGTACCCTGTGCGCCGATGTTCGCGGCCACCATGCACATTCCAGCCACTGCCAGCATCAGGCCTCGCATCAGCGTGAGCCTCCAGCCGCCTTGGTCCACAGATCACGCATGCCTTCGACGCGTTTGCGATTGGCACCCAGATCGCCCTTGCCAAGCCGCGAGGCCGAGCGGACGTGAATGACGCCGCCGACTGAGTCAAACCGGAACTCGACGTCATCCTTGAAACGCCAGATCAGGCTCGTCGACTCTGCATGCAGATAGTCGCCGCTGGTGCTGATCACGTCCGTCCGCGGCCAGGCCACGATGGTGGAGGCGAGGCGGGCCAGATCGGCGTGGCCACCAGGCGCTGGAAAGGGGCGGACCAGCTTGTCCGGGGCTGTTCCTTCTTCGGAACTGACACAATTCGGTGAGCTGGGGCAGGGACGCAGGCGTCCATTCTGCAGGCCCAGATCAGCCGGACGGTTGCCTGAACAGCCGACCATCGCGCCTCCGAAAATGGCAAATGTCAGCAGACGCGAGCGGAATCCAGACACGGCGGTGTCTCCAGAAGAGGACGGGTGTCCCCGGCAAAAATTGTAACTCGTTGCCAATCAATTCGTTATGGAATGTGACGGCACGGCGCACGCCGTGCAACGTCTGACCCTCGAGGCGCAGATCGATGCACTCCCGCATGGCCTCGAATTCGACAGATCGCCCCATCTGGAGCACCCCATGACATTCCCCACGACCGTCGCCGTCCGCCGCATCGCCGTGCTCGGCCTGGCCGCCGTCGCGTTCACTGCCTGCAACAACAAGCGCGTCAGCCGCGTCGATCCGGCAAGCGTCACTGATCTCTCCGGTCGCTGGAACGACGTCGATTCGAAACTCGTCGCCAACGCGCTGATCGAGCAGAGCTTCGGTGGGCAGTGGAGCAATCAGTACGCATCCGCACACGGGGGAACCACGCCGACGGTGATCGTGGGTTCGTTCCGCAATCGCACGCTCGAACATGTGCCGATCGGCACCTTCGTGAAGGATCTGGAACGCGCCTATGTGAATAGCGCCCGTGTGCGCCTTGTGGCCAGTCGCGATGAACGCGCGGAAGTGCGCGACGAACGCGACGACCAGCAGACGAATGCCTCGAGTGAGACTCGCGCCCGGATAGGCAAGGAAAGCGGCGCGAACTACATGCTGCAGGGTGATGTGCAGGCGATCGAGGATGCCGAAGGGCGCGAGAAGATCGTGTTCTACCAGATCGATGCATTCCTCGTCGATCTCGAAAGCAACCAGAAGGTCTGGATTGGTCAGCACAAAATCAAGAAGTACATCGATCGTCGCCGTGTGGGCTGGTAGTCGGACACTCCCCATCGATCCCTGACCAACGAGCCATGACCATGAACACCACAGTGAAGACCAGTGTGCTGCTGAGTGCCGGTGTGCTGCTGGCAGCTTGCAACGGACCGCGCCGCATCCGCGAGCGCCCGATCATGACCAACGGTGAGCGCACATCGTCGCAGGAACGCATCATCGCCGGTGCCGCCGCTGACGGTTACTCCGACAACACCATGCTTACGCAGGCACGCGACAGTGTGTATGCGAAAGCCGTGGCGACCTGCCGAGGCACGATCTGCGCGTCGGTGGTGAAAGGTGAGATTTCGCTCGGCATGACGCCGGCGCAGGCGATGGCTGCCACGCGCACCGCGCCCGCCGCGTCGACGCTGCGCGAAAGCGGGGCTGCGTCGGTGATGGTGCCGCGCGTGCTCGGCAACTCGCCGCGTGACGCGACGGGAGAAGTCGTGATGGTGCAGTTTGACGACGATCGGGTGAACGCGGTCAGTTATCGCGAGACGCAAGGCATTCGCGTCGTCAGCTCGGCGGCGGACACGACGACCGAAGGGCGCGCGACGGCGATGGCCGACGCGTTGATCCGCGAAGGTGATCAGTTCAACGCGGCCGGTGATCGCGCCCGCGCCCTCGATCGCTACGATCGTGCGCTTGCGCTCAAGCGCGCCGATGCGATGCTCGAGTACAAGGTCGCGACGATGCTCGATCTGCAGATGCGTCCCGTCGAAGCACAGATCCGCTACAAGCGCTTCCTGCAGTCGCTGGAGATCGAACGGATTCGTGCGCAGGGTGATGCGAACGCGCAGATGGCCGAGGCGATTGCCCGTGCGCAGCAGCGCTTGATCGTGCTCGAACGTCAGGCACCTGCGCCGGCCACGTCGCCAGCGGCCAACCCACCCATGGTCACACCGCCGGATTCCGATTCCGCACGCCACTAGGTCGACCCAGGCACGCTCCCCTGCCATGCGCCGCTCACTGCTGTACGCCGTCCTGCTTGCCCCGTTGACCGCGTGTGCCACGCTGTCGAACACCGCGCGCAGCTACCTCACGGCACCGAATGGCCTGCAGATCGACGATGACCGCGTGCGCTCGCTGCTTCGCGATGCGCGCGCGGACTCGGCGCTGCGTGCCGTGAGCAATCGCAAGTCGACGCTCAGCCCGGACGATCGCCTGCTTCGCCTGTTGTACCAGGGCAGCACCGCGCGGTATGCCGGGCACAATCGTGAGGCGGGTGCCTTCTTCGATCAGGCGTACGCGGTGAGCGAGGACCGATTCACGAAGAGCATCAGTCAGACGGCCGCGTCACTGGTGACCAATGACTACGCGCTGCCGTATACCGCTGGGCAGAACGAACGGCTGATGCTGCACTACAACGCGCTGCTGGCGTGGAGTGCGGATGGTGATACGGATGCCGCCGCGGTGGAGGCGCGCCGAATGGTGGCGTTGCTGGCGAGCGTTGGTGATGGTGACGAACAGGAACGCCCGATGCGCGCCGTGATGCACACGGTGGCGTCGGCCGCATTTGAACAGTCGGGTGACTGGAACGATGCGGATGTCGCGCGACGCAACGCGATCCGGCTCGGCGCGCCGCTCGACAGCGTCTGGTCCGCGCCTGACTCCAGCGTCGGAGACGTCGTCGTCGTGATCGAACGTGGCGATGTCGCGCACAAAGTCGCCGTCGGACTGACGGTGCCGATCTTCAGCGGCGACAACGTGAGCGAGCGTGATGGGTCGCGCGCCACACAACGGTTGCTGGCCGACTTTGGAGCGCTGCGCAATGGCGGCCTGTGGTGGGATGATGCGCCGACCTGGCGTTTCACCGACACGCACTACGCTCCGCTGCGCGGTGCGCGCGCGAGTTATCTGCTCGACATGAGTTGGCCGGTGCTCCATCGCTCCGGACTGCTCGGCACGGGCACCGTGCGTGTCAGCATCGACGGCGACATGGGCAGTGCGATGCTGGGCGCCAGCATCAGTGACGCCATCGCGTCCGACTATCGGCGCGATCGCGGCGCCATCATGTCGCGCACTCTCGCACGCGCGGTGACGAAATACGCGGCGGCGAAAGCGATGGAAGCGGCGGCGAGTGCGGCCGTGTCGAGAGATGATTCCGGCGACAAGAAGAGCAAGAAGAAGCACAGCGACGCGAAGCGCGCCGCGGGCATGATGGCGATGTTCGCCACGAACATGGCGATGACGGCGCTCGAGCGAGCCGATACGCGCGCGTGGACGCTGCTGCCATCGAGCGTCTCGGTGGTGCGTATGCGAATCCCCGCCGGCACACACGAATTGCTCGTGGATGCGGCGGGGACTCGGCAACTCCGTCTGCCCGGCGTGGTCGTTCGCGGCGGACGGACGACGGTCGTCTCAGCGCGCGTCTGGAGAGAGCCCGTCGAGGGAATCCGCTCGGTGGTAGAGCGCGCCGCCACCAACCAGCCCTCTCCAGAGCGCTGACTTGAAGGCCGGCAGCGCCGGTTCAATGTCGATCAGCGCGCGCAACAACGTGGCAGGTCCGTCGAGGACGACTCCTTCGTCCGCACAGTCGCTGCAATTGTCGTCGTCCGGTGGATAGTCAGCGAGCATGGCGACTCCGGGTACGGCTCATGCGGAGATAGCCGACACGCGCGGGCGTCGGTCGTCGCCAGCTAGCCAGGAGCACTGCGGGGGCCAGCACCGTGACCAGCAGGAGCACTGCAAGCATTGGAGCCTCTGACGCAAAGTGTTTGGCCGGGCTGGCACATCGGCGTGCCGTTCCGGTCCACACCGCGCAAGTATCGGTCGCGACGCGAGGAGCTTCATCTCCCGCGTTTCCGATCGCTACATGCCGGAGCGCCTACCCCTTACTGACGCCCCGATTCGGGCGAGGTAATGCCGAGGCCGATCGCGCTGTGCACTCGCGCGTGTAAACGCTTGTGCAGGCGACGATTGGGTTTCCGGCATCTCTCAGTGGTACATACACTTGCGCCGATCGCAAATCACATTTGGGACTGGAGCGGACGGAGTGCCGACGCCAGTCTGCAATGCCGCTGACAGCCTATGGGTAGGAGGTCACCGAGAGCGCTGAGTGCGCCAATCGCGATCATCGGAGACAAGTGGGTGTTCGTCGAACTATTTGTTTGGACCACTCGCAGACTGAGTTTCAGATGATCGCACCGAATATGGCTGCGAATGCAGCACGCGTGACGACCGCGCCTCGTGACCGCGATCCGCTCATGGATCGAGTACTCGGCTGTGCGATAGAAGTCCATCGAACGCTCGGACCAGGACTTCTCGAGTCCGCATATGCGAAGTGCCTGGCATTCGAGCTTCTGAATGCGGGCATTTCGTTTCGCGAACAGGTCCCAGTGCCGGTTGTGTACAAACGTGTTCGACTTGAATGCGGATATCGACTCGATCTGCTGATTGAGAATCGCATCGTCATCGAGATCAAAAGTGCGACGCGTTTGAACAGTCTGCATCGTGCGCAAGTCTTGACGTACATGCGACTGATCGAGGTAGAACTGGGCTACCTGCTCAATTTCAATGCTCCGCGTTTGATCGACGGCATCTGTCGATTGCGATTGTTTCCCCCAGACAACGCGCAGTAGGCAGGAGAATGAGAGCTGGCGTTGGACGCACTCAGTGGTCTCGGCGACCTCTCTTCCCCTCGCTTTGAAGGTTGCTCGCGTTCCGTTGAGCAGGCCTGTTCAAGACGCGCTAGTTTCTTCTCTTCGCCTCAACCCCGTCGCGCGTGCTCTCGATTCTGCTGCTGGTGTTCCTCGTTGGGTATGCGCTGAGCTTCCGGGCGTCGGGCACGAGCTGGGTCGCGGCGGTGCGGCGGACGCTGGGGTGGGCGGCGATTGGCGGGGTGACTGGGTTCGTCATTGGATTCGTGGGTCCGATGATCTTTCGGCCGGATGCGGCGCAGGGGCCGTTGCTCGGGGTGTTTCTGACCGGACCGGCGGGGTTCGCGCTCGGTCTCGTCGCGGGCATCGTGCGTGAAGTGCGTGCGCGACTGCGCACCCCTGAACTCTCGTGACCGCGCCGAGAGACGTCGTCGTCATCGGCGCCGGCGCCGCCGGGTTGATGGCCGCCATCTTCGCTGCCCGTGTCGGCGCGCGCACCACGCTGCTCGAACGGACGAAGGACGGCGGCCGGAAGATCCTCATCAGCGGTGGCGGACGCTGCAACGTGCTTCCCGCGCACGTTGACGAATCACGCTTCGTCACCGACTCGTCGCCGAACATTCTGCGTCGCATCATCCGCGCCTGGCCACTCGCCGAACAGATCCGCTTCTTCGAGCAGGAGCTTGGGATTCCACTCGAGCTGGAAGCCGAGTCGGCGAAACTGTTTCCGGCGTCTCACAAGGCGCGTGACGTGCGCGACGGACTTGTCACCTGCGCGGAGCGTGACGGTGTCGCATTCGTCACCGAGACCTGCGTCAGCGACATACGCCCGCACAATTCATACTGGATCGTGTCGTGCGACGACGGCCGGGAATTCACCGCCGATGCCGTGATCGTCGCGACCGGTGGGCTGTCCGTGCCGGCCACCGGCAGTGACGGCCGTGGCCTCGCGATTCTGCGCAAGCTCGGACACACACTGGCGCCGACCTATGCCGCGTTGACGCCGATCACCGTCGAGCCGAACGACTTCACCGATCTCTCCGGGATTTCGCTATCGGTCACGCTGACCGCGAAGTCGGCGCGTGAGGAAGTGAAACACACCGGCGGATTTCTGTTCACGCATCGTGGCTACAGCGGACCGTCTGTGCTCAATGTCTCGCACGTCGCGGTCCGTTCACGCGCCAGCGGCGGTGATCGTGCGACGCTCAGCGTGCGCTGGACGCCGCTTGGAGAAGAGGAGTGGAACGCGCGCCTGCAGCCGCATGGCGCTCGCACCGTTTCCGGTGCTGTGCGCACTGAGGTGCCGGAGCGACTGGCGGCCGTGCTGATCCAGCGCGCGGGTGTCGATCCGCTGCGCGTGTTGAGCGAGTTGCGACGTGACGAGCGACTGCGGCTCGTCGACACGTTGGTGCGCGGTGAGTTGCCCTGGGCCGGCGACGAGAGCTACAAGAAGGCCGAAGTGACTGGCGGTGGTGTGTTGCTCGCCGAGATTGATCATCGCACGATGGAAAGCAAACTCCACCGTGGCCTTTTTCTCTGCGGCGAAGTGCTCGACGCCTTCGGCCCCATCGGCGGCTACAACTTCCTTTGGGCCTGGTGCACCGGTCGCGCAGCGGGCTCATTTTCAGCGGTCTAAGAGAAACAGCTTTGGGTCTGAGGACACAGAGCTCACGGAGCCTGTGCAATTCCGAAATATCTCAAGCACGCCATGAGATACTCTGGAACTACGAAACCACTCCGTGAACTCAGTGGCCTCCGCTCCCGGTTTTACAGATGGACAAGCGAAGAAGACTCTGGTGTCTGTTGATGTGTGACCCGATGTTGTCCCGGTCACTACATGCCGAAACTGCTGATGCGGCGGTCGGGACAGGGTTCACGAAGAAGTAGCTCTTGAGCACAGTCGATCGTCCACGAACACACTGTATGTGCGACGCGGTGCGTGTCACCCGATTGGGTGATGGTCCGCCGAACGAACGTGCGGTAGAGTACGGTGTGACCCGCACCGGCTTATCCATCTCGAACACTCTCTCCCAGAGGTAGTAATGTCCGTCATGCGCTCGCTCCGGTGGTTTGCAGTCGCCGCCGTGGCACTCGTGCTCGCAGGCCCGGTGTCCGCTCAGCAGATGCGTGAGCGAATCACGGCCGAGCAACTCACCGGCCTGCTCCGCGACAAGGGCATGGAAGGTACGGTCAACGAACGCGGCAACGTGGTCGTGCAGGCCAACAACAGCAAGATCGTGTTCTTCATCTCCGGCCAGACGCTGCAGGCCTACTTCGGCCTTCGCGGCACCTCGGCGAACGTGACCACGATCAACGAATGGAACAAGACGAAGCGCTTCGGTCGCGCCTACATCGATGCCGAAGGCGATCCGTGCGTGGAACTCGACTACGATCTCGAGGGCGGCGTCAGCGATGACTCGATCAAGGTCTGGTTCGACACGGTCACGGCAATCGTCCGGTCCTTCCGCACTCACGTGAGCAAGTAACGCGCGTCGGTGCACCATGATGCGGGCCGCGCACTCTCCCCAGTGCGCGGCCCGCGCTGCTTTCAGCACGCGCGATTCAGCGTTGTGCGCCGAGCACCTGCAGCATCGCCATGCCGAATGCGGGAAGATCTTTCGGCACGCGCGCGCTGACGATGTTGCCGTCGATCACTGACGGCTGATCGACCCAGGTTGCGCCTGCATTCACCACATCATCACGAATGCCGACCGTGCTGGTGAGTGTGCGACCGCGCACGATGTCCGCCGAGATCAAAATCCACGGCCCGTGACAAATCGTCGCCACCATCCGGCCCGCCGCATGCACGCTGCGCACGGCGTTCAGCACCGCGGGAAAGCGCCGCAGCTTATCCGGCGCCCATCCACCCGGCGCGATGATGCCGGCCAGCGTGGTCGCATCGAGATCGTCGATGTGCAGATCGACCGGTGCGGGATAGCCATGTTTGCCGCGATAACTCGCCTCACCGATACCAACCAGCGGCACGTCATAGCCGGCTTCCTCGAGTCGCAGTTTCGGATACCAGACTTCGAGATCTTCGTACTCCGGTCCCACGAGACAGGCAATGCGTCCGATCATGGTCGCCATCCAAGTGTGAGATAGGCCGAGCCTTTGTCTGCCAGCGGTCCGCGCACGATGCGTGCAACGCCGGCGAGTGCGTGCAGTCGTGGCAGGCCGACGAGGCCCAGATAGTCGATGTCGAGACCTTGTTCGAGCCCGACGACGGCCGAGTGCCGATCGAGTTTCCACGTCGTGCCGACCGACTGTGCATAGACCGTGACCGGAAGAAACGGCATCGGTCGCGCGATGCGCGTTTCGTACAACGCTCGGCCCTGCGCAATGCCGACCGGCAGTGACGGGATCGCGATGCGCTGCGCGAGTGTCGCCTCGTCGCTCAACGGTGGCGCGAATCCACCGGCACTGAATTGCTCGAACCACGGCGTGCCATCACTCGCGCGGTACATCCGCAGATCGACACGTGTGCGATGCGCCGTCACGTATGTGCCGATGCTCGCGCGCGCGAACGCACTGTCACCGAGTTGTCCCGCGGTGGCGCGCGTCGAGAAACCCGCCGCTGCGCGCCAGCCGGTGACCACGCCGGCGTTGTACAGCGCGGACACGAGCAGCCGTGACCGCGTGTCAGTCAGCGGCAAACCGACGGACCCGGCGAATACGCTCACACCGACACGCCGTGCGGCCGACGATCCAGCCACTGGCAACTCGGCGGAGATCGATCCGCCGGCCAGCTGGATGTTGGCGGCGGTGACCTTCGAGGCATTGCGTTGACTGGCGGCGCGCTGCTCGAGCCAGAACGCTTCGCCGCGCAGATGTGGGCGAGAGCCGTACCAGACGCCGTTTGCGACACCACCGCGCCAGGCCGGTTTCGTGCCGCCCAGACCTGACACCATCCACGTGAATCGGTTCGCGGGATCGGTGCTCGAAATTGAGCCCGTCTGCACGAATCCATCACGTGCCATCGCCGTCTGCGCCAGCAACCGATATCGTCGCGGACCAATGCCGTACACTGACGGCACGGCGACCGGTGCACTCGCCAGCGCGATGCCACGTTCGCGTGGCCGCGGCATCGCCGGCACCAGTCGAATCGCGTCGGCACCAAGTGCCTGGCCGCGTACGATCATCGTAGTGTCGACGCGCACCAGATCGAGACCGCCTGCGTACTCCGAGAGAAACAGGATGGAGCCGTTCGGCATCGGCACGGGTTCGTAGATGCTGCCCGACACACGTGAGCGCGCTGTCCGCTGCCCGCTGCTCAGCATCAACGTCTCGACGTTCGGAATTCCACCAGCCTCGCTGACGTATACGAGTTGTGTACCGGTCGCATCGAAACTCGCGGAGTGCCGATTCACGTCGTCGTCCGGTGTCACGAGGGTTTCCGCACCGGTCGCGGTATCGATCAGCGCAAGACGCCACAGACCGTCGCGATCCTGCACACCGGTCAGGAGTCGCGTGCCATCGGGCGACCAGCGCGGATGACTGAAAACTTTCGTCGGCGTGCCTTCGGCGAGTGTTTTTACCACACCGGTATTGAGCGCGACGAGCACCAGATCGCACACACCTCCAACGCAGCGCACCGCAGCCGCGCGCGAACCGTCCGGCGACGCATCGGCATCCTGCACCGCCGCACCATCCGTCACGTAGCGAACTTCGCCACTCTTCGTATCCCAGATCGCGAGGTCCGGACGTTGTGTGCCATCGCGCCGCACGCTCCACGATTCGAGCAGCACCTGTGTACCCGTGGCATTTGCGAACCGCGGATTGGCGAACGTGCGTCCTCGGCGCGCGGTCAGCGTGGCGAGCGGTTTCGCGAGACGCGGATACACATGAATCGCCGGCACGTCCGCTGGATCACGCGCCAGCACGCGCTGCAGCTGTTCGCGGTCGGCCTTCGTCACAAGTTGTGTGTCAGGTGTCGTGATGATCACGCGTGGTGACGCCCCAAGGCCGGGCAATGCGAGTGCGATGCGTTTGCCATCGGCGGACACCGCTGGACCACCGACAGTTCCTGCGAAGCGCGCGAGTCGTGTGCCCGGGACAAGTCCACTCGCGCGCAGCGCGGTGTCGACGGCGAATGCTTTCGCGGTGAGTTCTGCGCTGAAACGTCCGAACATCACGGCGGGCGTATCGCCATACACGCCGCGAAACGCGTCGTCGAAAGAGCGTCCGGTGCGCGCCGTCTGACGTCGGAACACCAACGTCATCGAGGTATCGCCGCGCTGCGCGGCCAGCCATTCCCAGAATGCCGAACCTGCGAGATACGCCAGGCTGCCGCCCTTGAAACCGCCGCCGCCACTCATCGCGGCATAACTCGGCAACCGCCCGGCAAGCGCCAGTTCGCGCAGCAGCGACGGGCGCCACGCGCCATGCGGCCGCCCGCTGCCCGTGACCTTGCCTTCGATCCAGGTGGCGTAGCCTTCCAATGCCCAGCGCGGGGTGAACACGGCCAGCGGGCTGACCTGCGCGGGCAGCAGGTGCCAGTACCATTGCGAGCGTCGCGCGGGTCGCGAGAGGTGCGCGATGTGCCCGAACTCGTGCGAGGCAAGCTTGATGGCCCAGCCGCGGTGGTTCGCGATCTGATCCGTCGGCCCGGGCGGTGTGACCCAGAAGTGGACCACGGGCGCTCCGAGGATCGGTATCGCCTTGCCGTTGGCCACGTTGTACGGATCGTCGATCACGATGGTGGTGCGGCCCGGCGGCGCGTAGCCGACCAGCAATGCCACTGCGTCGTGCATCGCATCGAGTCGCGGGGCGAGGTCGAGTGCCCACGCCTCGGTGTCGAGCGGGTAGTGCATCTCGAACCACTGCGTGCGCAGGGTGCGCCACGGCATGGCGCTTCGAATGATGTCCTGCGCGCCAAGGTGTGTGGCGGCCAGGCTGGCCATCAGGAGGAGCGCGCGGCGAATCGGAGTTCCGACGGCAGTAAGCAGGTGGGACATCAGCGGGAGATAGCATTCCGAACCCGATCTCGCCATCATGCGAGAGCCCGCCGCCGACGTCGGTCGCGACCTGACCATCTGCCCTCTCACCGCCGTGGGGCCTGCGCCGTCCATGAAGCTGATCACCGCGATCATCCGACCAGAATGCCTAGCCGACGTGAAAGCCGCGCTGTTCCGCGCGGGTGTCACCGGCGTCACCTTCTCGCGCGTATCCGGGCATGGGGGCGAGCGCGAAATCGTGCAGCAGTATCGCGCGGAGACGGTGGTGCTCGAATTCCACGAGAAGGTGAAGGTCGAGGCAGCAGTTTCCGAGCACTACGTCGAACCAACCATTGCCGCGATCCTGTCGTCCGCTCGCACGGGCAACGTCGGTGACGGCAAGATCTTCGTGCAGCATCTCGATCGCGTGGTGCGCATCCGGACCGGCGAAGAGGACACCGCCGCATTGACGCCAGTGACGGCTGATCGTGTGCAGCGCCTCGCGCAGCAGGCGGCGGACGTATGACGCCGACGGTCGTTGCCGGTGATACCGCGTGGATGTTGATCTCCACTGCGCTCGTCCTCGTGATGGTGCCGGGTCTCGCCTGTTTTTACGGCGGACTGACACGGAATCGCGCGGTGCTGAACACGATGCTGATGAGTTTCGGTGCGCTGGCGGTGATGTCGGTGTTCTGGGTCGTCGCCGGTTATTCGCTCGCCTTTTCGCACGGCACGTCGTGGCTTGGTGATCTGGCGTGGACAGGTTTGCGCGGTGTCGGCGCTGATCCGAACGCGACCTACAGTGCCGGCATCCCGCATGTGTTGTTCGCTGCCTATCAGATGATGTTCGCGGGCATCACGGTCGCGCTGATCAGCGGTGCGGTGGTCGAACGCATGCGTTTTCCGGCATTCCTGCTCTTTTCGCTGCTGTGGGGCGCACTCGTCTACGTGCCGCTCGCGCACTGGGTCTGGGCCGACGGGGGGTGGCTGCGGTCGCTCGGCGCCCTGGACTTCGCCGGTGGTACCGTGGTGCACATCAGCGCGGGCGTTGCTGCGTTGATTCTGGCGCGCATGCTGGGCCGCCGACATGACGCCGGCCGTTCGCCGATTCTGCCGCACAACGTGCCGCTGACACTCCTCGGTGCAGGAGTGTTGTGGTTCGGGTGGTTCGGTTTCAACGCTGGCTCTGCGCTGGCTGCGAACGGAATCGCCGCCGATGCCGCGATCACGACACACACTGCCGCTGCGTCGGGATTGATCGGCTGGATTGTGGTCGAATATCTGCGCACGCGTCATGCAACCGCCGTCGGTGCCGCAACCGGTGCGGTCGCGGGTCTCGTTGCGATCACGCCGGCCGCGGGTTTCGTCTCACCGATGTCGGCCGTCGCGATCGGTGCCATCGGCGCGATCTGCGCGTACGGTGCTATTCAGTTGCGCTCAAAGACCAGCGTCGATGATGCGCTCGATGTGTTCGCATGTCACGGAGTGGCCGGTGTCGTTGGCGCGCTGGCGACGGGTGTATTCGCGACGAAGGTGATCAACAAGGACGGCGCGGACGGTCTGCTGGCCGGGAACGCACATCAGCTGGTAGTGCAGGGCATCGCGGTGCTGGCGACGATCGCGTTCGTTGCCGCGATGACGCCAGTGATTGTCTTTGCTGTGAATGCGGTCACGAAGATCCGGTTGTCGCTGGCCGATGAGCTGACGGGTGTCGACACGACTGAGCATCGCGAAGAGGGCTATCACGGCGGCGGTCTGGCAGAATTCGCGGGGCAGGCGATCACGTTGGGCCAGCGCGTTGTCCTCCCGGCCCATGAGGTGTACGGTCAGGTGCTCACCAACGGCGACTGATCCATAGCGGGGAACGACAGCGGGGCGCGCTTCAGTGAAGCGCGCCCCGCTGCGAATGTTCAGGCCGGCGAGTGACGAATCAGCTGCGCGGCGTTGGCTTGGCGACGATCTTGTCCTGCAGCCACGTCATCGGCACGATGAAGAGCGGGCTCAGGAACGATCCCAGCAGCACGTTGATCCAGGTCAGCGCCAGAAAGTAGGCGCCGAGTCCGATTCCCATCCAAAGGGTGCCGAGAATGCCGTTCGTTTCCACGCCTACTCCAGCGGTTGAGGGTTCGCGTGGAATGCTAATGGCGCCGTCCCCGACGCGCGAGAGGGCCGGGGGGCGCATGGGCGACGTGCGACTGGCGACCCGAGCGCTGTTGGCCGTATCAGGTGGCGCGGATTCGATGGTGATGGCTTCACTGCTGCTGGATTCATCACCTGAGCTCGTGGCCGGCATCGCGACCTTCGACCACGGGACCGGCTTGGCCGCCGCCGAGGCGGCCGCGCTGGTCGTTGCCTGGGCCGACGCTCGGGGCGTCCCGGTATTCGTTGGACGGGGGGCGAGGCTGGCGAGAACGGAGGCGGCGTGGCGTCAGGCGCGGTGGACGTTTCTGCGTGATGTCGCCGCTCGGAATTCCGCGGCCGTGGCCACGGCGCATACCCGCGATGATCAGGCAGAAACGGTGTTCATGCGGGTGCTGCGTGGATCGGGGGTTCGCGGGCTTGCCGGACTGCTGGCGCCGGGCCCGATCGTGCGCCCGATGCTCGGCCTGTCTCGCGCGGAGGTGCGGGCGTTCGCGCGAGAGAGAGACGTGCCGTTTCTGGACGACCCGTCGAACCACGACCCGCGCTATCTGCGCAACCGGGTGCGACTGGAGATGCTGCCGATCCTCGAACGGGAGGAGCCGGGTTTTGGAGACTGGCTGATCTCGCTGGGTGAGCGGTCGGCGACCTGGCGAGATGACGTGTCCGCGGCGGTCGATGAGTTCTGGGCACCCAGTGTGCAGGAGAATCAGACCGTGCACGTCCGACGGACACCGTCGCGTTTGCCCGACGAAAGCGAAGCGGCGTTGTTCTGGCCCGAGGTGGCCGGCCGGGTCGGCGTCGCGCTGGACTGGCGAGGAACTGCCCGACTGGCCTCGTTTACAACAAAACGGAGCACGGGCCTTCGGATGCCGTTGTCCGGAGGCGTTATCGTGCGCAGTGAACGGCGTGGCTGGACGCTCGAGCGGGCAGGTGCGGGCGGCGATTCGACAGCCCCCCCCAATCGGCTGGCACCACGCGGCGGTCGACTGAGCTTTATCTTGCAGGACAGTGCGCAGGACCGGTTTGCAGCAGATCGCGGAGCGGACGCACCACGAGTGAACCATGAGTGAACTGTGATCGTCAGGGTACAAGGTGTGCCGCAGCGACGCGCAACACGGTGACCGCGTGTCATCGGGAGACTACCGGGACTGTGAGCGACGTGGCGGCGGCTGATCCGCGGTTGGAAGGACGCGCTGTCAAGCGTGTGGTGTACGATGAAGCGGCACTGGCGGCGAAGTGTCGCGAGCTCGGCGCTGAGATCACGGCGGCGTATCCCGACGGCGATCTCCTTGTGCTGGGACTCCTGAAGGGCAGTTTCATCTTTGTGAGTGATCTGGTGCGCCAGGTGCACCGGCCGCTCGCCGTCGATTTCCTGGTCGCATCGAGCTACGGCGATGCCACGGTGTCGAGTGGAGTCGTGCGTCTGCTGTATGATCCGGAAACGACACTGGAAGGCAAGCATATCCTTCTGGTGGAGGACATCGTTGACTCGGGGCGCACGCTGGCGCGTCTCGTCGATCTGCTCGGTGAGCGGAAGCCGGCGTCGCTCGAGATCTGCGCGTTGTTGCACAAGCACATCGCGACTGAACTGTCGCATCCCGTGCGGTTCGTAGGTTTTGATGCGCCGAACGAGTTTCTGGTCGGTTACGGCCTGGATCACGCGGAGCGCTTCCGTCACGTTCCTTACATTGCGAGTCTGCTGTAATGCCCGTCATGCCGAACAACCCGAGCCCCAACAAGGGCGGCGGATTCAACTGGGGCAAGTTCTCGAAGACACTTGCCTTCTGGGTGCTCATCATCCTCATCCCTGTGACGTTCGTCACACTCACGAAGGGAGGCAATTCCGATGCGCCCGTCCTGACGTGGACGCAGTACGACCGCGAACTCACGAAGGGCAACCTGAAGAAGGTCGTCGTCGTGGAAGGCCGCGAAGTCCAGGTCGAGACGAGGCAGCCGATCTCGGTGGACGGCAAGGACGTCACGCGCTTTTCCGCCGCACTCGTCGGTGACATCACCGAGGATGACAAGAAGCAGTTGCGCACTGCCGGCGTGGACGTGAGTGCCAAGCAGGCGCGCACGTCGATCGCGTCGGTGCTGATCAACATCCTGCCGTATGTGCTGCTCTTCGGCTTCTGGCTGTTCCTGTTCCGACAGATGCAGGCCGGCGGCGCCAAGGCCTTTTCGTTCGGCAAGAGCAAGGCGAAGCTGCTCACCGGCGACACGCCCAAGGTGACGTTCGCCGATGTCGCAGGCGCCGACGAAGCCAAGGTCGAGCTGCAGGAAATCATCGAGTTCCTGAAGGACCCGCAGAAGTTCACCAAGCTCGGTGGCCGTCTGCCGAAGGGTGCGCTGCTGGTCGGCCCTCCAGGCACCGGCAAGACGCTGCTTGCCCGCGCTGTCGCCGGCGAAGCGGGTCGTCCGTTCTTCAGCATGTCGGGTTCCGACTTCGTCGAGATGTTCGTCGGCGTCGGTGCGAGCCGCGTGCGCGATTTGTTCGAGCAGGGCAAGGCAAGTGCACCGTGCATCATCTTCATCGACGAAATCGATGCCGTCGGCCGCCATCGCGGTTCGGGCATGGGTGGCGGACGCGATGAACGCGAGCAGACGCTTAACCAGCTGCTGGTGGAGATGGATGGCTTCGAGTCCAATGAAGGCGTGATCCTCATCGCCGCCACGAACCGTCCCGACGTGCTCGATCCTGCACTGCTGCGCCCGGGTCGTTTCGACCGCCAGATCGTGGTTGATGCACCGGACCTGCGCGGTCGCGAAGGCATTCTGCGTGTGCATGTGCGCAACAAGCCGATCGCCGACGATGTCGACCTCCGCGTGCTGGCCAAGGGCACGCCCGGCATGGCTGGCGCTGACCTGGCCAATCTCGTGAACGAAGGCGCGTTGCTCGCGGCACGCCGCGGGCATGACAAGATCTACATGGTCGATCTCGAGGAAGCGAAGGACAAGGTGCAGCTTGGCGCCGAGCGGAAGTCGCTTGTGATGCGCGAGGAAGAGCGTCGCCTGACCGCGTATCACGAGGCCGGACATGCCGTCTGCGCAATCAAGATCAAGGGCAATGATCCGCTGCACAAAGTGACCATCGTCCCGCGAGGCCGCGCGCTCGGCGTGGCGTTCACGCTGCCGGAAGATGATCGTGTCAGCGTGACGCGTGAGCAGATCGAGGCGCGTCTCGTGATGGCGTACGGTGGGCGTACGGCGGAAGAGTTGATCTTCGGCCGCGAACATGTGACGACCGGCGCGAGCAGCGACATCCAGCAGGCCACCGGGATCGCTCGCCGTTACGTCAGTCAATGGGGACTGAGCGACATCGTCGGACCGATTCTCGTCGGCGACAACGAGCAGGAGATGTTCCTTGGTCGCGAACTCACCAGTCGTCGTGAAGTCAGCGAAAAGACCGCGCAGCTTGTGGATGCGGAAGTCAGCCGCGTGATCAAGGACGCGTATCAGCGCGCGAAGACGGCGCTGGAGGAGAACATCGACCTGCTGCACACGCTGGCGAAGAATCTGCTCGAGCGCGAAACGCTGACGCGTGAGGATATCGGCTTGCTGGTGGCCGGACAGATCCTGCCACCGCGTATCGATCCGCCATCCAGCCTGACGCCTCCGGTCGTGACGCCACCCGTCGTGGCGGTGATTCCGGAACCGAAGCGCATCGCACCGCCGCTGCTCGGCGGGCCTGGTATCCAGCCCGCGTGAGCCTGCACACGATTGATCGTTGCGCGTGACACTGCGTAGCGACGACAGAACGCCACAGACGCCACCGGCCGCCCACGCGGCGCGGTGGCGTTTGCGTGACGGGTGGCTCGATCTCGGGTCGCGACCGCACATCATGGCGATCTGCAACGTCACGCCAGACTCGTTCAGCGATGGTGGCGAGCACTACTCGGTGGGTCTGGCGGTGCAGTACGCCAGGTCGGTGCTGCGCGACGGCGCGACACTGTTCGATATCGGCGGTGAATCGACGCGACCTGGTGCGCAGCCAGTCGGCGTCGAGCTCGAACTGGCGCGCGTGCTACCGGTGATTGCGGCCGTGCACGAGTGCGTTCCGGAGTTGATCATCTCGGTGGACACCGTGAAGGCCTCGGTGGCCGAAGCGGCGCTGGACGCCGGTGCCCGCGTGGTGAACGACGTGTCCGGCGGCCGACTCGACGCGCGAATGTTCGACGTGATGGCGAGAAGTGGCGCCGGCGTGGTGCTGATGCACTCGCGCGGCGCAGTGCACGAGATGGCATCGTACGGGATGGCGGAGTACGGCGACGATGTGACGCAGGCTGTCTGCGACGCGCTGACTACACAGGCGGACGACGCGGTGTCGGCGGGCATTGCACGCGAGTCGATCGTGCTTGATCCAGGACTCGGATTTTCGAAGACATCAGCGCAGTCGATCACGCTGCTGCGTGAACTCGCGCGCGTGTCCATGCTGGGCTATCCGCTGCTCGTCGGCGCGTCGCGGAAACGTTTCATCGGCGAGCTGACGGCAGTCGAGGCGCCATCACAACGCGTGATCGGCAGTGTGGCAGCCCATCTGCTGGCGGTGCAGCGTGGCGCGGCGATCGTGCGTACGCACGATGTTGCGGCGACGCAGGAAGCGCTGAAGGTGCTGGCCGCGCTGTGACGCTCAGCGAGCAGGCCAGCGTCGGGAGATATGCGCTGGTGGGCAGCTGTGCGCCGGCGCGACTCCTCGTGCGGCTGGCTGACGTCACGCGCGTGTCCCGCGCCTGACGTCAGCCAGTGCGACTACGGCTTTTTCACCGCCGCGACCGGAGCGCCGACGCTTGCCGTGATCACCTGGTACATACCCTTCGCGACGTGCGAGCGGCCGTCGGCGGCGGGAATGAGACAGGACAGGATGTAGCGGCCCGGCGCCATACGGAATGCCAGGAACGTTTCACCGCCGCTTGGGATCTGCGCCGACTGTGCCACGTTGCGGCTCCACGTCGGTGGAACGCCGGTCGCGCGAATCGCGTCGAAGAAGTCCTTCACCGATTTGCCGTTTGGCAGTTCCTGCACGGTGACGTGATGAATATCCGCGCCCTGATTCACGAGCTGAATCGTGGCAATGCCGGATTGCACGGTGGTCGGCGCGTCGTAGACATAGTCTTTGGCGACGACCCGGATGAATTGCGGTCGATCCACGGTGGTCGCCGCCTGCGCCGCGAGGGGCAGCGCGATGAGCGGCACCAGCAGACCAGCGAGAATTGTACGGGCAACAGAGCGCATGTCGAACCTCCCATCGGGTGGCGCCGGACTACGATTGGTGCTGAGGAGACTGCCGCCGGGTACACGCGCCGTCAATCGTTGAGCGGGAATAATCACGGCCGCTTGGCAGGCTCGTCCATGCCAGACTGGCCGCCAGCGGACGGCCCGACCAGTTTGCCTCGGGGGAAAACCGCAGCGCATTCGCGCCTATTCGCTGGGCGCATTTGATCCGATTTCGTCGTATTCACTTCAGCCAGTGCGTCCATGCGATTCCGTTCGACTTTCGTCACTCCGTTACTCGCAGGCGTCGCCTTCGCCCTCGCCTCATCGGCCAGCGCGCAGACGACCTACCCGACGGCGTGGGACGGCGCGCTGCTGCGTCGTGCGGACGTGCGCGCCGCACTGGCGCACGTGGAGCAGGGCATGCCGTCGCACATCGAGGAGTGGATCACGATCGCCGAGATGCCCGGCAAGTCGCGCAGTGAGTCGCAGCGTGCCGCCTATGTGAAGAAAGCGATGGAAGCCGAAGGACTGCGCGTCAGTGTTGATTCGATCGGCAACGTGACGGGCGTCCGCGCCGGTACCGGCGGCGGCCCCACGACCGTGTTTGCCGCGCACATGGACATCGTGCACGCGCTCGAGACGAACCTGAAAGTGCGCCGTGCCGGCGACTCGCTTCACGGGCCCGGCATCTTCGACAACAGCGCGTCGGTGGCAAACATGCTGGCGACGATTCGTGCACTCAACGCCGCGAAGATCCGCACCAAGGGGAATCTCGTCTTCGTCGCCACGGTGCAGGAAGAACTCGGACTGCGTGGCATGAACCACTGGTTCGAGCACAATCCGAAGCCCGATCTGCTGATCTCGATGGACGGGGGGCTTGGCCCGATCAACTACGGTGCACTCGGCATCTACTGGACGAAGTACGTGTTCACGAGTCCGGGGTCACACACCGTCACGTCGCGCAACAAGCCGACACCGGTGAAGGCATTGGCCGACGCGATCCAGCGCATCTACGAACTGCGATTTCCGGCGCTGCCGGAAGGTGCGGTCATCAACGTCGGTCAGATTCACGGCGGCGTGATCTACAACGGCGTGCCGCAGGAGTTGTACTTCACGGTGGACCTGCGTTCCCCGGACCCGATCCTGCTCGATTCACTCGATCGGACCATCGGCCGCATCGTACAGGACGCGGCGACGAAGGAGAAGGTCGGACTGCGCGTTGAAGTCGAACAGAAAAATCAGGCGGGCGGCACCACCGCGCAGCTCGAACCGGCGCGGCGTCATCCGCTGGTGCAGACAGCCGTCGACATCCAGACACAGCTCGGCATCGTGCCGCTCCCCGGTGCGCCGGAAGCGATTGCGACCGGCAGCACGGACGGAAACGTCGGTGTCGTGCGTGGCGTGCCGAGTATCGCGATCGGGCGATCGTATGGCGGCAACCAGCACACGTTGACCGAGTGGGCCGATGCACCGAGCGCGTTGCCGGCGACGAAGCTTGTGCTGCTACTCGCCGTGACGTTCGGCGATGGCATCAAGACGGTACCGCAACATCCGATCCCGTAGCGCCCCGCAATCCGGGAATCTGATTGTTTTCCGACTCGGTATTGCGCTCACTGCGCACCGTCCACGTACTGGCTGCGATTTTGTTCGTCGGCAATGTGATCGTCACCGGCGTGTGGAGTGCGCTGTTGTTTCAACAACGCAAGTCGCTCGACTTCCGATTCGCTGCACGGGCGATTGTCGTCACGGACTGGGTGTTCACGCTCGGCGGCGCGGTGTTGTTGGTCGCGTCCGGTGTGACGATGGCAGTGGGGCGCGGCTACCCGATGTGGGAGACACGCTGGATCCGCGAGGCGATGTTCGGCCTGCTCGGATCGACGACGATCTGGGTGCTGGTGCTGATTCCGGCGCAGCGTCGCATGTTGCGGCTGGGTGCGGATCAGGATGACGAATTGCGACGCGTGTATCAGCGCTGGAATCTGGCGGGCTGGCTTGCCGCGATGCCACTTCTCTGGTCGCTGTGGTGCATGACGTACAAGCCGACATAGGCGATCGGACGCGTATAGCGATCCGGTGCGGCGAGGCGTTTTCGGGGCAGCGGTGACGGGCAGGATGCGCGGCGCTGCAGATGCCGGAGGGCAACGCGCTGAGCGCGGATTGAGAAATGACGCGGGAGATCGGGTGCACGATGCGCCTGATCCCCCACGTTGTCTTGCGGCGATGTTCAGTTCAGTTTCGCGCGCGTGTGCAGTGCGACCGCGGAGCGACGCGTGAGCGTGATGCTCGCGCTGCCGTCTGCGGAGACGACGATCGGCGCACCGCTGCACGCGGCCGGAGTGCTACCGGCGGCTGGCGTGAAGTTGAATTGGGCCACGTTGCAGTAGGTGCCGGCCGGCAGTCGCGTCGGCAGCACGTCGGTGCCGTCTGTGGCACTGTTGCTGATGGCGACGAAACCGGCGCCGTCGCGGCAGAACGCGACGCGATTCGGATCGGTGTTGATCGTGAAACTGCTGCGGCCGCACGTGGTCGTCGGCGTGCCAGCGGCGGCGTGACGGAACGCCACCATGTTCGCGATCGCCGGTCGCCGATGTTCGCAGATCCATTGCGCCGCCTGCACACTTCCGAACGTGACGGTGCACTTCGACGAACCATCCTGATTGAAACTGCCGATGGTATTGCCGTTGCCGTCGGATGGCGGGCCGGCATCGCGTGAGAGCTGGCCGGATCGATCGACGCCGTAGCCGGACATCAGACTCGCGTAGCCCTGACCGTGACCGAGCATCATCACAGCCGCAAGTTCGTACGTCGAGTCGGCGTAATAGAGCGCCGAGCCGCGTTGCGTGTCGTGGTTGTCGATGAACACGACACTCTTGTCCGAGGGCAGCAGTTCGGAGGTGAAGGCATTGAGCGCGCCCAAGAGTGTGAAGCCACCGCGTCCGTAGAACGCATCGCTGATGCGATTGCCGTAGGTGAAATCCGTGATGTCTGTCGCGCCGCCTGACGCGTAGCCGACGCCGTAGTACTGCTGCGGCGTGACGGCATCACCGGAGCCGGCGATGATCTCGAGGAACACGAACGGCTTGGCACGACCCGCCGCAGTGGCCGCGTTGTTGACGCGCGTCAGAATCGCCTCGAGGTCTGCGGCGGGTACATGTTTCGCTGCGTCGACCCGGAAACCGGCGATACCGATGTCATTGAGCGCGATCAGGTACGCTGCGATGCGACCGCGCACGGCGTCGGATTCGGTCGCGAGATCAGAGAGGCCGACCAGCTCACAGCCCTGCACCTGCTGCTGCACGGCGTACGAGTCGATGCTGCAAGCAGTGTGGAAGTCGAGCTGTGAATACGGCACCGTCGGATAGTTGTACTTCGTGTACACGCTGCCGGCGCTCCCCGTGCCGCTGCCCGCGGTCATGTGATTGATCACGACATCGGCATAGATGTCCACCCCGACCGCTTTGCAGCGCTGCACCATGTTCTGCAGCTCAGCCGCGGTTCCCGAGCGGGATTGATCGAGTTTGTAGCTGACCGTCTGGTAGCGCTGCCACCACGGGAAGAACGCACCGGAATTGCGGACGATCGCGTGTTCGGATGGGGGAGAGATCTGCACACCCTTGAATCCACGGGGCCCGAGCCAGACTTCGCATTCGCGCGCGATGTCGGTCCACTTCCATTCAAACAGGTGCACGAAGACATCACCGGCCGCCGCGCGACCGCTCGACACGTAGGTCTGGCCGAGCACCGGAGGCGGCACCACCGGCGGAGTCGGTGTCACTGGCGTGACTGGTCCGGCCGTGTCGGATCCACCACCGCAGGCAGTGACGAGGGACAGCATGGCGACGATCGCGCCGAAAGACAGACGATTCATACCGCGAACGAACATCCGGCGCGCAGCGGGCGTCAAGGCGGACGTTTCCACTGGCGCCGCACACCCGGCAACCGGTAGCGTTCCTGCATGACGACGATTGCCGCAGTGCAGATGGTATCGACCGGCGATGTGACAGAGAACCTCGCCGCTGCGGCCCGACTGGTGGCTGACGCATCGGCGGCCGGCGCGCAGTTCGTGTCATTGCCGGAGTATTTCTGTCTCATTGATCGCGATGCGGATCGACTGCGGATCGGTGAGATCGCCGGCGCCGGACCGATTCAGCAGTTCCTTGCGGAGACGGCACGTCAGCACGAGATCTGGCTGCTCGGCGGCACGGTGCCGATCCGCACCGCGTCCGGCACACATGTGCGCAATGCGAGTTGTCTCTTCGCGCCCGACGGCTCCATGACTGCGCGTTACGACAAGATTCATCTGTTCGCCTTCGACAACGGCCAAGAGGCGTATGATGAAGGCACCGTGCTCGAGGCGGGCGATACGCCCATGGTTGCGGAGGCCGCCGGCTTGCGTGTGGGACTGAGTGTCTGCTACGACATCCGCTTCCCGGAACTGTACCGCCGGATGACGTACGCCGATCCTGCGTCACCACTCGACCTGATCTGTGCGCCATCGGCGTTCACATACTCCACCGGTGCGAAACACTGGGAATTGCTGCTGCGCGCGCGCGCGGTGGAGAATCAGTGTTACGTGATGGCGTCGGCGCAGGGCGGTGTCCATGTCAATGGCAATCGCACGTGGGGACACAGCATGATCATCGATCCGTGGGGCGAGGTGCTGGCATGTCTGGACGACGGCGAGGGCGCGATCGTGGCGACCATCGATCCTGCGCGCATCGCCGAAGTCCGCTCGCAACTCCCGGCGCTCGCACACCGGAAGTTGTGACGGTGAGGCGGCGACTTCCGGATCGGCTAGATTTGGCGCATGGCCGCCGACAACGAAACACACACTGATGTGCAGGCAGACCCGCACCTGGCGACACGATTGGGCGACGCACTGTCGTTCGAGAACCGATTCGTGCGCGACCTGCCGGGCGATCCGGACACGACAAATGATCGCCGACAGGTACTGCGCGCGTGCTGGAGCACCGTCACGCCGACGCCGGTAAAGGCGCCGCGTACCGTCGCCGTTGCCGCAGATGTGGCGACACTGGTCGGATTCACGAGCGCCGACACCCAGGCGCCGGAATTTGCCCAGGTCTTTGGCGGGAACACACTTCTGCCCGGTATGCAGCCGTACGCCGCGTGTTACGGCGGCCACCAGTTCGGCAACTGGGCCGGTCAGCTTGGTGATGGTCGCGCGATCACACTCGGTGAGACGGTGAACGCCGCCGGTGAACGCTGGGAACTTCAGCTCAAGGGTGCAGGACCCACGCCGTACTCACGCACCGCTGATGGACGCGCTGTGCTGCGCTCATCGATCCGCGAGTTTCTCTGCAGCGAAGCGATGTTCCATCTCGGCGTGCCAACCACGCGCGCATTGTCGCTGGTGGCCACTGGCAATCAAGTGATGCGTGACATGTTCTATGATGGCCACGCGACGCTCGAGCCGGGTGCCATCGTCTGTCGTGTCGCGCCGTCGTTCATCCGCTTCGGAAATTTCGAGATCTTCGCGGTGCGAGAGGATGCCGATGTGCTTCGCCAGCTCGTCGACTTCACGATCGCGCGCGACTTTCCGCACATCTCCGGCTCGGTGCCGGAGCAGCGCGCGCAGTGGTTCCGCGAGGTCTGCGAACGCACGGCGATCATGATCGTGCACTGGATGCGCACGGGATTCGTGCACGGCGTGATGAACACCGACAACATGTCGATCCTCGGCCTGACCATCGACTACGGGCCGTACGGATGGCTGGATGACTACGATCCGGACTGGACGCCGAATACCACTGACGCGGGTGGACGACGGTATCGCTATGGCCAGCAGCCGGCTGTGGCACAGTGGAATCTTGTCCAGCTCGCGAACGCCGTCGCGCCGTTGTTCGAGTCCACGGAGCCGCTGCAGGCGGGTCTGAATCACTATGTGGCGGTGTATCAGGAGCGTTTCGCACAGATGACGTGCGCCAAGTTCGGGTTTCTCGAGAACACGGACGCGGCGCAGGAGATGATGGGCGAGGCGTACGCGCTGCTGCAGGAGTGTGAGCTGGACTACACACGCTTCTTCCGCGCACTGGGTGATTTGCCGGACGCACTCGCAGCTGACGACGATGCCGTCGCGATGCTCGGCGATGTGGCCTACGACGACGCGCGGCTTCACGTGCACCGCGCTACGCTCGACAGCTGGATCCGTCGCTGGCACGCGAGTCTGCAGACGTCAGGCGACACACATGCCGCGCGGCGTGCGCGTATGCGCGCGGTCAACCCGCGCTTCGTGCTTCGCAACTACATCGCACAGCAGGCGATCGAGCGCGCCGAATCGGGCGACGAATCCATGATTCACACGCTGCTGGAGGTGTTGCGCCGGCCGTACGATGAGCAGCCGGAACACGAGGTGCTGATGCAGCGCCGACCGGAATGGGCACGTAACAAGGCGGGATCGTCGATGTTGTCGTGCAGTTCGTGAGCGCGTGAGTCGACACGCGCGTGGAGCGGCGCGTCGGCATCACGCTGCGCGCTACAACTCCGCGTCCGCCTCGATCTCGACCAGATAGGCGTCGCCGATCAGCTTCGCCTGCACCATCGTGTTCGCCGGAAGGATCTGACCGAATCGTTCGCCGAGTGCGCGCGCGATCGGTTCCCATTGCGTGATGTCGGACACGAACACACGCGTGCGCACCACCTGATCCAGTCTGCCGCCCAAGGAAATCAGCGCCCCTTCGATCTTGTCGAGTGCGAAGTGCGTCTGCGCCGCCGGGTCGTTGCCGCCGATGTCACGCGGGCCGTGTGTGGCGGTGGTGCCTGACACATGAATGCGATTGCCGATGCGAGTGGCCCGGCTGTAGCCGGCAAGTGGTTCCCACGTCGTACCGCTCAGGCAATACGACCGCGTGTCGCTCACACGATGCACCGCGAAGGGTGCTGGGAACGCCTCGACGTGGTGACTCAGGTCACCCGATGCCGTGAGATACGGAGGCTTGCGATACTCGTCGCCACAATCGCCCGGAATCGGCGTCAGTGTGCCAAGCACCTCGCCAAGCGCGGCGCGATCGGCGTCGTCAAAACGCAGGCTCGCGATCCGTGCATTGTCCTCGATGTGTGCCCGTTCGCCAAGTCGAGCGCCAACGATGATGCCAGCGACCGCCGGGAAGTCGAGGATGTGGCGGCAGGCAACATTGGAAATCGACACGTCGTGTTTCTTCGCGATGAGCGCCGTCACGTCGAGCACACGCTGCAGTGCATTCCATCCGCCGGCGGCCTGCATGAAGCGGCCGTACTTCATCAGTGACCAGGTCTTGAGGTCGCCCTTCGGCGGCTCCGGGCGCGCCTGCCATCGCGCCGACAACAATCCACCCGCAACGGTGCCGTACGCGAGCAGCTTCACGCCGTACTGCGCGCAGACCGCGGACAAGCCACCCGCCGCGCGCTGATCGAGCAGCGAGAACGACACCTGATTGGTCAACACCGGGATGCCGCTCGCCACCGCGATGCGAAGGTGCGCGGCGTCGAAGTTCGTGACGCCGACATGACGGATCAGTCCATCGCGTTTCAGGTCATTCAGGTATGTGAGCGCATCAAGCCAGTGTGCGTCAGCGAATGTCCACGCGTGAAACTGCATCAGGTCGATCGGCTTCCCGCGCAGGCGCTCCACGGCCCGTTCGACCGCGATCCGCACGTCGTCCTTCGATACCGGCCCGGGCGTCGGCACCCACTTGGTGAAGAGTTGCGTCGGTATGTCGCCGTGCGCGGTGCGATAGAGTCCGGCGATCAGCTCCGCCGATCCGTAGTGATCCGCCATGTCGAACGTGGTGAAGCCCGCATCGACATACGGCTTCATCGACTCGGCGGTCGCTGCCAGGTCGAGTGTCGCGCCGTCGCGTTCCATGTCCGCGATCTGCCAGAGGCCAGTCACCACGCGCGAGATCTCGAAGTCCGGCGCGAGCGCAATTCGTTCAGCTGTCTGAGGCATATCGATATCAGTCGGGAGGCAGTTCGGCGAAGATCGCGTCTACGTTCACGCCACGTCGGCGCATCGCAGACACTTCGCGAAGGAAAATCACGGTGGCGACGCCCATCACCAGTATCCACACCGGTGTGGATCGGAAATACCACGCGGCGACCGGCGCGGTCAGATCCTTCCAGGTGTGCACGGAGAGAAAGGTGCCGAGCACCAGAATGCCGAGCACGGACACCGTCACCTGCGCTCGGCGATTCGGCAACACACGCACGTCTCGCGCGATCGCTGCGTTGCGGCCAGGGAGCGTGAGCACGGACACACACATCAGGATGTAGTTCGCCAGCATCGCCGTCACCAGAATGTCCACGCCGAGAAAGAAATCGCCGGCGAGGTGACAGCCGAGAATCGCGACGGTGGCCATCGTCGCGCTGGCGAGAATGGCGATGTGCGGCGTGCGATAGCTCGGATGCAGCGTCGCCACGACTTTCGGAAAGATGCCATCCTCCGCCCACGCGAACATCAGGCGCGAGACGGAGAGCAGCATTGCCGGCACATCCTTCGCCAGTGCGACTGCACCACCGGCAACGATCACCACAGTCCATCCCGCCGGCAGCACATACCCCAGCAACCCCGGCGCATTCACCGTGCGTGTAGCGGACTGCTCGGCCACGTATTGCCATGGCACCGCGTGATACACGGCCGCCGCAAACAGCATGTAGAACGTGCTGGCGAGCAGAATCGCGAGGCCGATCGCGAGTGGGAGGGTCCGGTTCGGATTCTTCGCTTCGCCACCGGCCTGCGCGATGGCATCGAAACCGATGTAGCTGCTGAAGAGCACCGACGCGGCGGTCATGAACACGCGCAGGCCGGGCGCAGAACTCGCCGACGCGGGCAGCGCTCGCCCTTCCTTCGTCAGCACCGCGCGTGCGAAGTCCGCGTGATTGAACAGGAAGCCCGCCACGATGACGACGCCGCCGAGCAGGAACGTCAGGCCGAGCAAGGGCACGAGGATGCGTTCGTACGACTTGATGCCGAGGATGTTGACGAGTGTGAAGGCCCACAGCACGGCGAGCGGGATCGCGAGTCGCATCGCGCCGCCATCGAGGGTTGCGGCGACGCCGGGCCACTGCGCAGCGATCGCGATGTCGCGCAGAAAGGGCACCAGCACATACGACACGACACCGGTCGCGACGCAGAGCGCGAACCACTGCGAAAAACTCGCGATGAAGCCGAGGTACGGGTTGAGTGCGCGCGTCGCGTAGACATAGCTGCCACCCGCGCGAGGCATCGCTGACGCGAGGATGGCGTAGGCGAGGCCAGCGAAGAACGCGGGCACGGCCGCGAACAGAAACGCGGGCAGCACCCAGGCACCGATGCCTGGCACATTCCGCTGAATCATGAACGGAATGATGTTGATCCCGGCGCCGACCATCGAGGCGATCCCGGTCGCCGTGAGGGCGACGAGGCCCATTTCGCGGGCCAGACCGGGTCTGCCTGAGGAGCTGTCGTGCGCTGTTGTCGGAGTCATCTGACGCAATTCTATCGACGCCGCGTGGTCCGGTGCGCGATTCGGCGCCGGACGCGCCGGACTCAGATCGTCAGCGTCGCTCGTTGGCCTCACGTGCGTGCGCCACCACCGGCTCGTACGCTGGCGCACCGAGCGCGCTCGCGGGGCGCTGCAGGTTCTCGGTCATCGCCTGCGTGAGAAAGCGCT
>JANLPZ010000033.1:0-8139 GCA_031367535.1 Gemmatimonadaceae bacterium | reverse complement strand
GCGCGTCGTCACGCCGTGCACCGGCGGCAACGACAATCCCGTCAGCACCGGCAACACATACTGCGCCGTATCGCCGCGCGCATGCACCAGACAGCGCCCGGTGGCCGCATCCGCGACTTCCTCGGTCAGGCCCGCCGCAATCGCTTCACGACCCGCCTTGCCATTCCACACATCCCACCGCGGCCGCTCGATGCCCGTTTCCCACAGCACCACGGTCCGCAATAACTCATGCCCTTCCGGCGTGTCCAGCGGCGCATCCACCGCGTACGCCTGAATCAGCTTCTCGAACTTGTCGACCAGATCAGCAGTCGCCTCGCGCATCGTATCGGTGCTGTCGCGTGGAAACGCGCGCAGCCACCCGTCGTTGCAACGATCCTGACCGATGTCGGTGAAGTCCGAGGCGCGCAGCAGATGGGCGCGATAGTCGTGCGCCAGTTCCAGTGCTGCTTCGAGCTCATTCTGTGGTCCGCGACCGAGCAGCGTGACGGCAGAATTCGTGAGAATGCGCGGACGCAGTCCATTGTCGGGCAGCGGGCCGGAATGGCCGCACCCCGACAGCGCCCCGAACGCGAATACCGCTCCCGCGAAGGGAAATGACATCGCTGACCGCACCTGGCGCACCCAAACGCTCATGCCTTCAAACTTAAGCTTCGCACGCCACTCAGGACAGGCGCGATACTCCACCGGCCGCACCCACCGTCGCCCGATCTTCTTCGTCATCCGCCAGCTCCTGATCGATCTCGGCCTCACCCGCGGCTACCTCTGCATCGATCGCAGCCTTCTCCCGCTGATACCGCGCCCACCACGTCCGTGTCACTTCACCTGCGAGGTCGCGATTGCCCAGACCGAACGCCAGTGCCAGCGCCAGTGCGACGGCGCCGAAGAGAATCGCAAAGGCCGTCGTGACGATATCCGTCGCAACGCCCAACTCCTGCAGCGCCATGAAGATAGCCAGCACAACGATACCCGCCCGTCCCACGCGTGCCAGCGTCGGTCCGCCATGCAGCGCACCAGCCGCCGCCAGCAGCAGACCTTCGACGAAGCCGCCCAGCACGATCCCGACAATCACGATCACGATCGCCGCGATGATGCTCGGGATGTAACTGACGAGTTCGGCGAACACGTCGTTCAGCGACTGCAGACCGGCGGCGGTCGACGCCACCAGCAGCACCGCGAACATCACCGCCCAGAACACGATATTGCCGAACACCCGCGACGGATTCACCTGATGCCCGGCGTGCTCCACCGCCTGCATCACACCGCCGCGTCGGAGCAGATCGTTCACGCTCAACTTCTTCAGCAGACGCTCCACGCCACGCTGGATCAGCTTCGCCAGCAGATAGCCGGCGAACAGGATCACGATCGCGCCCACCAACGCCGGCACGATCTCGCCCAGCGTCGCGAAGCTGTCCTGCAGGCGTGTCAGAAAATCCATAAAGAAGCAACGGGAAATTGAGCGGCGGTCGCGAAGCGATCGCCCGCCGGGAAGCTAGCACTCGGCTGCGTGGGCGACGAGGCCGATCACGGGTCAATTCCTTGTTCCCCGCTTGAGATCAAAAATCGCCGACCGCCGACACCGCGGACACACGAACCAGTCACGCTTCCGCTGATACCCGAGCCCGAACGACCCACCGCCGATTTCCTTGCGTGTCATCGCCGGATGCGTCTCGCACCGCGGACAGTGCGGTATCGCGGCCACCACGACCGCCGCGCGAATCTCCGCCTGCTCGGCCAGCGAGTACTGCGCCGGACCATCCTCACGGTCCAACGGGCCGGTCATTCCGCCACCGCGATCACGACCTTGCCGAACTGTTGCCCGGACTGCAGCCGGGCATAGGCCGACGCCGAGTCGTCGAGTGAGAACACCGAGTCCACCGGCGGTCGCAGCCCGCCGGCGCGAAACTCCGCCGTCACCGCGGCCCACTCGGTTTCGCTGCCCATCGTCGAGCCGGAAATCGTCCACTGATTCATGAACAGCCGCCGCACGTCCGTCTCGACCATCGGCCCGCTTGTGCCGCCACAGGTCACCAGCCGACCGCCGCGTCCGAGCGCCTGCAGCGACCGCGTCCAGGTCGCCGATCCGACGCTGTCGATCACCACATCCACCCCGCGCTTGCCCGTCGCCGCGCGAATCACCGCCGGCACATTCTCGGCCGTGTGATTGAGCACCTCGTCGGCGCCGAGCGCCTTGGCCCGTTCCAGCTTGGCCACGTCTCCCGATGTGACCCACACCCGCGCACCTCGCGCCTTCGCCAGCTGCAGTGCGGCCAGCGCCACGCCACCGCCGATCCCCCAGATCAGCACCTGCTCACCCGCCTGAACGCGCGCCTTGCCGACCAGCATGCGATACGCCGTCAGCGTCGCCAGTCCGAAGGCCGCGCGCACCGACGCCGGAATCGCCGACGACACGACCTCGAGCCCCCATTCCGGCACGACGCAGAATTCCGCCGCAGTACCGGCGCGATGCTCGCCAAGGATCTGGTATTTGAGACAGAGTGGCTGCTGATCGGCGAGGCAATAGGCGCACGCGCGACAGCTGATGCCAGGATTCAGCACGACCGTGTCACCGACCTTCACGCGTGTCACCGCCTCGCCCACCGCGTCGACGAAGCCGGTGCCATCAGCAATTGGCACCCACCCCGGCGTCAGTTTCGATCCCGGCAACCCGGCCAGCACGAACAGGTCGAGACGATTCAGCGCCACGGCCTCCACACGAATGCGCACCGCATTCGGGCCATCGAGTTCAGGGATCGGGACGTCGTGCCGAACAGCCAGTTGTTCAAGGCCACCATGGCCGCCAAGTACCAGTGCGCGCATCTGCGAATTCAGGGTGTGGCGTAAGTTATGATTCTCGCGCGCTCGGCTCGTCGCGCCGTGCGGGGCTTCATCAGCGCGAACCGTCGCGCCCCCATTGGAACAGGATCCAGACGAATGATATCGATCAAAGTGCCACCGCTCGGCGAATCGATCGTCGAAGCGACCGTGTCACGCTGGCTCAAGCAGGAGGGTGATGTCGTCGCCGCTGGCGAGACCCTCGTCGAACTCGAGACCGACAAGATCACCGTCGAGGTGCCCGCGCTGAAGGCCGGCGTCCTCGTCGCCCGCAGCAAGGCGGAAGGTGATGTGGTCGCCGTCGACGACGTGCTGGGGCAGCTCGATGAATCGGGCACCGCGACCGTGGGCGCCGCGACGGCGATGATCGCTTCCGATCCGGTCGGTGGTACGCCGTCTGGTCCGCCCGTGGGGCCGACACCCGTGCCGATGGCCACGGCGATGACGGATTCTGATCCGGTCGGTGGCACGCCCTCCGGTCCGCCCGTCGGGCCGACACCCGTGCCCACGGCAATGGCGATGATGGCGTCCGATCCCGTCGGTGGCACACCTTCCGGCCCGCCCGTCGGACCGACGCCCGTGCCGACCGCGCCTGCCGCGAAGATTGCACCGGCGGCGCAGCGCACAGCCGACGCTGCAGGCATTGACGCCGCCAGTGTGCAGGGCACGGGTCGCGGTGGCGTGATCAGCAAGCCGGATGTCGTGAACGCCATCGCCGCCGGCGCAAAGGCACCCGCCGCGCCAGCGCCAGCGCCTCTGCCGGCACCTGCGCCCAGCTCGCCGGTTGTACGCACCGGTGAACGCGAAACGCGCGAGAAGATGACGACGCGCCGCAAGCGCATCGCCGAAAATCTGCTCCAGGCGCAGCACAACACCGCGCACCTGACCACGTTCAACGAGATCGACATGAGCGCCACGACGGCGCTGCGTGCACGACTCAAGGACAAGGTCGAGAAGGAGCACGGCGTGAAGCTCAGCTTCATGCCCTTCTTCGTGAAAGCGGCCACACATGCACTGAAGGCGTTCCCTCTCGTCAACGCACAGATCGACGGCGACAGCATCGTCTACAAGCACTACGTCAACATGGGCATCGCCGTCGCCAGCGAGGCCGGACTGGTGGTGCCGAACGTCAAGGATGCCGATCAGAAAGGCATGCTCGATATCAGCCGCGACATCGCCACCCTCGCCAACAAGGCACGCACGGGCAAGCTCGCGATGGATGACCTCACCGGCGGCACGTTCACGATCACGAATGGTGGTGTGTTCGGTTCACTGATTTCAACGCCGATCATCAACTATCCGCAGGTCGCGATTCTCGGACTCCACAAGACGCAGGATCGTCCGGTCGCGATCGACGGCAAGGTGGAGATCCGTCCGATGATGTACGTCGCGCTCAGCTACGACCATCGCATCATCGATGGCCAGCAGGCCGTGCTCTTCCTGGTCCGGATCAAGGAGTTGATGGAAGATCCGGCCGCGATGCTGGTGAGCTGACGCGTGGCGACTGCATCGATCCCCGCCGACGTCGTCGTGATCGGCGGCGGCCCCGGTGGGTACGTGGCTGCCATTCGTGCCGCGCAGCTCGGGCTCAACACGGTGTGCGTCGAGATGGACAAGACACTCGGCGGCACCTGCGTCAACGTCGGCTGCATTCCGTCGAAGGCACTGCTCACCAGCAGTGAACACTTTGAATTCGCGAAACACTCGGCGGCTGAACATGGCGTCGTGTTCGAAAAAGTGTCGGTCGATCTGGCGCAGATGATGAAGCGGAAGAACGACGTCGTCAGCGCGAACACAAAAGGCGTCGAGTTTCTGTTCAAGAAGAACAAGATCACGTGGGCCCGCGGCGCCGGCACGCTGAAGGCGGGCAACGTGGTCGATGTGACCGCCGTCGATGGATCAGTGACCAGCTACGCGGCGAAGAACGTCATCATCGCCACCGGGTCAGCATCGGTCGAACTGCCGTTTCTCAGGTTCGACGAGAAGCGCGTCGTGTCGAACATCGGCGCGCTTACACTGGCGTCGGTGCCGAAGCGCCTGATCGTTGTCGGCGGTGGGGTGATCGGCCTCGAACTGGGTTCTGTGTGGCGTCGGCTCGGCGCGGAAGTCACGGTAGTCGAGTTCATGCCGACCATTCTGCCCGGCAACGACGACGATGTGATCAAGGACGCGACGCGCATCTTCTCCAAGCAGGGCCTCGCGATCCGCACCGGTACCAAAGTCACGGCCGCTGACCTGTCGTCGAAGAAGGTCATCAAGCTGACCGTCGAGAAGGACGGGAAAAGCGAGGTGCTCGAAGCCGACGTGGTGCTCGTGAGCGTTGGTCGCAAGCCTTTGCTGCATGGTATCGATGCCGCCGCACTCGGCCTCGAGTTGCAGAAGAACGGATCGATCATGGTGAACGATCAGCTGCGCACGAACCTTCCGGGCGTGTACGCCATCGGCGACGTGGCGGGCGGCAAGCTGCTCGCGCACAAGGCTGAGGAGGAAGGGGTGATCGCGGCGGAGGTGATCGCCGGCAAGAAAGTGCATATGCACTACGCTGCGATTCCGGGTGTCGTGTACACATGGCCGGAAATTGCGACGGTCGGGCAGACTGAAGCCGAAGTGAAAGCGTCAGGCCGCGCGTACAAGACGGGCAAGTTTCCGTTCTCCGCGAATGGTCGCGCGCGTTGCCTCGGCGAAACGAATGGTTTCGTCAAGATCATTGCCGATGCCGTCACCGACGAATTGCTCGGCTGCCACATTCTTGGCGCCAATGCCGGCGATCTGATTCAGGAGATCGTGCTGGCGGTGGAGTACAAGGGCTCGAGCGAGGACATCGCAATCACGACACACGCGCATCCAACGCTGGGCGAGACGGTCAAGGAAGCGGCGCTGGCAGTGCTGGGTCGGGCGATCCACATCTGACGGCGCATGAGGACGCACGAGGCCGAGCAAGTGCTCTGCCGTCGTGATCGGCCTCGTGCTCAGGGTACGGCGGTCGCCCCCGCACCCATCAGCTTCCGCGTGAAATAGGTGTACTGCAGCGCCGTCGTGTGCGCGCTCTGTTGCAGATTCGCGCCCGAGCCGTGCCCACCCTCGATGACTTCATAGAAAAAGTACGGCAGCCCCATGTCGGCCATCTTCGCCGCGAACTTGCGGGCATGCTGTGGCCCGACGCGGTCGTCCTTCGTGGTGGTCCAGATCAGCGGCTGCGGATAGACAACGCCGGCCTTCAGGTTGTGCAGCGGTGAGATCGAGGCGAGGAAGTCACGTTCCGCCGGTACTGACACACTTCCGTACTCCGCGACCCACGACGCACCAGCGGCGATCTGCTCGAAGCGCAACATGTCGAGCAGCGGCACACCAATGTCCACGGCGCCGAACAGATCGGGGCGCTGCGTCATGCTCACGCCCATCAGCAGCCCGCCGTTCGATCCGCCGACGATGCCAAGTTTCTGCGGACTCGTGATGCGGCGCGTGATGAGGTCCTGCGCGACCGCCGCGAAGTCATCGTAGATCACCTGGCGATGGGTCTTGAGGCCGGCCTGATGCCACGCCGGCCCGAACTCGCCGCCGCCACGAATGTTGGCGCTGACGTACACGCCGCCCTGCTCGAGCCACAGCTTGCCGACATCGGCGTTGTAGCGCGGCGTGATCGAGACTTCGAAACCGCCGTACGCCTCGAGTATGGTCGGAGTGTTTCCGTCGAACGTCAGTGCTTTCGGATGGACGATGAAATACGGAACCTTCGTCCCGTCCTTCGACGTAGCCTCGAATTGCTCCACGATGTGCCGTGACGCATCGAAGCGCGGCGCCAGCGTCTTGATCACCGATGGCGCAGCAGTGCCGCCAGCCGCGAGCCACAGACTGTTCGGTGTCAGAAATCCCGTCACGCCGATCAGCACGAGGTCGCGCTGATCATCGACGCTGAGCAGTGACGTCGTCACATTGGTTGGCATCGATACTGGCGTTCCGGTCCACACACCGCCCGCCCCGCGGGCGTACGACAGCACGCGCCCCGTCACGTTGTCATTGATCGCGACCAGCAATCGCGAGCGCGTCGCTGCTGTGCCGCTGAGTGATTGCCGCGCGTTCGGCTCGAAAACAGCCACTGGCGCGAGGGAATCCGGATGTCGGGTGGCCTCTGCCAGATCAAAGGCCGCCAGTGAGCCGGATCGGATCACGGTGGACCCGCTGCGCCACTCCTCGGAGAGTTGCAGCATCACCTGCCCGGCGATGAAATCGCTGATCGACGCACGCGCCGGCACGCGCAGCCGCACCACGTCGTTCGCACGCAGCAGGTAATGCTCTGATTCAAAAAACGTGATGCCGCGATAGATGCCCCGCAGCTGATGGCCCTCCGCGTCGCGCGCAGCGATCGGAAACACGAAGACGTCCGACGGTTTTCCGCGAAAGACCTCTGTCGCCGCTGTCAGTGGCTGACCGCGTGCGAGTCGCTTGACGATGTACGGATATCCCGATGCCGTGACGTCACCGGGCTGCCATTCGCGAGTGACGAGGAGCGTGTCCCGCGTCAGCCATGCCACTGACTGCTTGCCTTTCGGGAGCACGAAGCCCTTGGCAACGAACGATCGACTGATCACATCGAACTCGCGCTGCGTATCGGCATCTTCACCACCATCCGTGAGGCCGATCAGACAGCGTCGTTGCGCCGGCGGCAGACATGACGCGCCGTGCCAGACCCAATTCGCCTTCTCGGCAGCCGCGAGCGAATCGAGATCGAGCACGGTCGTCCACTTCGGCGAGGCGGTGCGATAACTGGCGAGCGTGGTGCGCCGCCAGATGCCGCGCACATGCGCGGAGTCCTGCCAGAAGTTGTACAGCAGTCCACCGAGGAACGTCACGCCGGGAATGCGATCGGTGGCCTGCGCCATGGAAAGCGCGGACTGATACATGCCCGCGAATCGCGGATCCTTCTCCAGCACCGCCGTTGTCTTCGCGTTCTCGGCGCGAACCCACGCCATCGCGCGCTCACCATGCGCGTCCTCCAGCCAGCGATACGGATCGGTGACGCTGTCCGGTCGCGTGGTCTGTCCGGCGATGGCTGTCGCGGCGACCAATGCCGTGACAGCCAGTGTTGTCAGACGCGTCATGGGACGGGAATGAAAGAGGGTCGATGCACCGTGACGGCAAGGCCGAATACAGCGGTTGGACAATAGTTGGGGCGCGGCAGATCCGGCGCAAATCAAGGGCTCCGCAGATCAAGGGGTCAGAGCACTTGATTTCAGGATCAAGTGCTCTGACCCCTTGATCGGTAACCGATCGATGAACACCGCCAACCGCTGCCGCGTCCGATCCACG
>JANLPZ010000031.1:0-5145 GCA_031367535.1 Gemmatimonadaceae bacterium | reverse complement strand
CCCCCACGCCACCCACAACGCGACCCATCCGACTCGTTCAGAGCTTCTCTATCCGTGCAGGCGAAGGAATCCACCATCGAGTGGGTAGTCGGTGCCGGTGAGAAACGCGGCTTCATCGCTGGCAAGAAACCGCGCGAGTGTCGCGACTTCCACCGGTTTCCCCATCCGCCCCACCGGCTGTGCAGCAGCAAGGCGTGCGAAGACCTCGGCCTCACGCCCCGGATACGTCTTCGCGAGGAAATTGTCCACGAACGGCGTATGCACGCGGGCGGGCGAAATGCTGTTGCACCGCACGCCGTGGTCGACATAGTCGCGCGCGATGGAGTATGTCATCGCCACAACGGCGCCCTTGGTCATCGAATAGGCAAACCGGTCGGCGAGGCCGGCCGATGCCGCCACCGACGCCATGTTGATGATCACGCCACGTCGGCGCTCGGCCATTCCGTCGATGACGGCGCGCGTGCAGAGATAGACGCCCTGCACATTCACCCGGAACAGACGCTCGAAGTCTTCGGGTGACGTGTTGCCGACGTTGCCGATGTGGGAGACGCCGGCATTGTTCACCAGTATGTCCAGCGGATGCGTCGCAGCTATCGTGTCGAACACGCGATGAACCGAATCCAGCTCGGTGACGTCGCACTGATGCGGGGTGGCGTTACCACCGATCTCCTGCGACGCGATACTCACTGCATCGCCGTCGCGATCGAGGCAATGCACATGCGCACCTGCGCGCACGAACTCCGCCGCAATCGCGCGTCCGATTCCACTCGCGGCTCCAGTGACGGCGGCCACGCGTCCTGTCAGTATGAACGATCCAGTCTGGTCGGCACTCACAGCGACACGCCTCGCTTCCATGGAATGAAGTCCCACTGGCCGAGTCGTTCGGCCGCGGTGATGTGCCGGCCGCTGGCGGTGGCGATCACGAGCTCGAGAATCCGTTCGCCCATCGCTTCAATCGTCGCTTCGCCAGACACGACGGCGCCACAATCGATGTCCACCGTGTCCGGCATACGCTGCGCGAGCGGCGTGTTGGTGGCGAGCTTGATCACCGGCGCCACGGGATTGCCGGTCGGTGTGCCGAGTCCGGTGGTAAAGAGGATGATTGTCGCGCCGGCCGCGGCTTGCGCCGTGGTGCACTCGACGTCATTGCCAGGCGTGCAGAGCAGGTTGAGTCCGGGCGTGACAGCGCGGTCGGGATAGTCGAGAACATCCGTCACCGGTGACGTGCCGCCCTTGCGCGCCGCGCCGGCGGACTTCATCGCATCGGTGAGCAATCCGTCGCGGATGTTGCCCGGCGACGGGTTCATCTCGAAGCCGGAACCGACGGCGTGTGCCTGTGCGTCGTACGCGCGCATGAGATCCGCGAAGCGCACCGCGAGCTCCGGTCGCGTGCATCGCTCGATGAGATCCTGCTCCGAGCCAAGCAACTCGGGAAACTCTGCCAGCAGGGTTGTGCCGCCAAGTGCGCAGAGCAGGTCGGACGTGAAGCCGATGCCTGGATTGGCAGAGATCCCTGAGAATCCATCCGAGCCGCCGCACTTGAGTCCGAGCGACAGTGAGGAGAGTGGTGCCGGCGCGCGCTCAGCGCGGTTGGCTTCGACGAAGCCAGCGAAGCTCTCGTGAATCGCCGCGCTCATGAGTGCGGCTTCGGTGCCGAGTCGCTGCTGTTCGAATGTCAGCAGCGGCTTGGCGAACGCAGGGTCACGACGCGCAATCTCCTCGCGCAATAGTTCAACCTGCGCGTGCTGGCACCCGAGTGACAGCACCGTAGCGCCGGCGACATTGGGATGCACGAGGTAGCCGGCCAGCAGTCCGCACAATGCGCGTGTATCCTCGCGGGTACCGCCGCAGCCGCCATCGTGCGTGAGAAAACGGATGCCGTCGAGATGGGGGAACGGTCGCGGCGCGTGCGCAGCGTCAACGTTACTGTCACTGATCGCTGTGTCGAGCGGCTCGCCATTCGCATGACGCCTGACCATTTCGCGCACTGTCAGGCGGTGTCGTTCCGGCGCGCCGTACCCCAGCTCGCGATCGAATGCTTCCTGCAACGCGCGCACATTCCGGTTCTCACAGAACACCAGCGGGAGCACGAGCCACAGGTTTCGCGTGCCCACGCGGCCATCGGCACGGTGATAGCCCTCGAAGGTGCGGTTGCCAAAGCGCGTGACGTCCGGTGCACGCCACGTCCGCGCAACGGGGGCTGTCAGGTCAATCGGTGCGTTGTCATGGCGCACGTTGGCGGTCGTGAGCGCGGCGCCGAGCGCGATCGGCTGTGTCGCTCGACCGACCAGCACTCCGTACATGATGATCGCGTCACCCACCGCAACATCGCGCAGCAGGATCTTGTGCTTGGCCTTGACCGGTGTGACGAGCGTGACGCTGCCACCTTGATACGGAATCGCTTCACCGGCCGCAAGATCGGCGAGCGCCACGACGACAGTGTCATCGGGGTGAATGAGGAGCGTGCGGCGCGGCGTCATGGCGAGACGCTATCGGAGGGACGATGGGCGAGCAAGCGGCGAGCTCGGGACGGAGGAAGTGAGCGCGGGAGTGCGCTGAGTCAGTGATTATGCCGCGGCGTCTCGCGCGCCACCTGCTGATACTTCACCGCAAACTCCAGACACGCGCCCGTCTCCAGCGGCCCGACGTGCGCCCGATACAGTTCCTGCCACGGCGTCGCGGACTGAGCAATCGCCGGCGGGACATCGGCGCTACGCTGCGCGATCTCCGCGTCCGACACGAGCGCATCGCACCGCCCTGTGTGCAGGTCGATGTGAATGATGTCACCTGTGCGCAGCCACGACAGCCCGCCGCCTGCCGCACTCTCCGGTGACGCATTGAGGATCGACGGACTGTCGGAGGTTCCCGACTGCCGCCCATCGCCCAGCGTCGGCAGACTGGTGATGCCACGCCGTATCAGCGCATCGGGTGGCTGCATGTTCACCACCTCGGCCGACCCGGGCCATCCGATCGGACCGGCGCCGCGCATCACGAGGATGCAATGCTCATCGATGTCCAGCGTGGGATCGTCGATGCGCGCGTGATAGTCGTCGGCGCCATCGAACACCACCGCGCGCGCATCGAAAACATTCGGCGCATCAGGCGTGCTGAGATACCGCTGGCGGAAGTCGTTCGAGATCACGCTCGTCTTCATGATCGCGAAGTCGAACAGGTTGCCGCTCAACACGAGAAAGCCGCCCTGTTCCCTGAGCGGCGCCGCATACGTCGTGATCATCTCGCGGTCCGCACTCTCGGCGTCCGCGACGTTTTCGCCCATCGTGCAGCCCGTCACGGTGCGCGCGCTGCCATCGATGCGTCCGGCGTGCATCAGTTCCCACAAGACTGCAGGAACACCGCCGGCCCGATGAAAACGCTCGCCCAGGTATTTGCCGGCGGGTTGCATGTTGACGAGCAGCGGAATGTCCCATGCGGCGCGCCAGTCATCAGCGGTCAGCGCAATGCCCGCGTGCCGCGCCATCGCCATGATGTGCGGCTGAGCGTTGGTCGATCCGCCGAGTGCGGAGACGATCGCGATCGCGTTCGTGAACGACGCGCGCGTGAGCAGCGTGGATGGGCGCACATCGGCGTAAGCCAGTTCGACGATCCGCCGACCCGTCTCATACGCCATCTGCCCGCGCTCGCGATACGGTGCGGGAATCGCTGCGCAGCCCGGAAGCGAGAGCCCCAGCGCCTCGGCAACTGCATTCATTGTCGATGCCGTGCCCATCGTGTTGCAGTGGCCCGCCGACGGCGCCGATGCACAAGCGCGCGCAAAGAACTCGTCAGTGTCGATCTCACCGACGGCGAGCGCCTTGCGGCTGCGCCAGATCACGGTGCCGGAGCCAACGAGTTCACCGTCGTGCCACCCATCGAGCATCGGGCCGCCGGACAGCACAATCGCCGGAATATCCACCGTGCAGGCGGCCATGATGCCGGCGGGCGTCGTCTTGTCGCAACCTGTCGTGAGCACCACGGCGTCGATGGGATAGCCGTGAAGAATTTCGACCAGACCGAGGTACGCAAGGTTGCGGTCGAGCGCTGCGGTCGGGCGGCGGCAATTCTCGAAGATCGGGTGCGTGGGGAATTCCATCGGAATGCCGCCCGCGTCGCGAATACCGTCGCGCACACGATGCGCCAGTTCGAGATGGATGCGATTGCACGGCGACAGGTCACTCCCGCTCTGTGCGATGCCGATGATCGGCCGGCCGCTTCGCAACTCATCCGGCGTGATACCGGAGTTCATGAAGCGCTCGAGGTAAATCGCCGTCATGTCGATGCGGCCGGGCGCATCGAACCAGTCGCGCGAGCGGAAGCGGCGTGACGGTATCCGCGTGGTCATGTCATCCCCCACCCTGCGTCGATCCAGTAGTCGTGCCCCGTGCAACCGCGCGCATCGTCGGACGCAAGAAACAGTATCAGTGACGCCACATCCGTCGGTTCCAGCCGCAGGGTCAGGCACTGCTGGCGCAGAATTTCTGCTTCGCCTTCAGGCGTGTACCACCGCTGCTGTCGCGGTGTGCGGATGTTGCCGGGTACGATGCTCAGGACGCGGATGTTGCGCGCCCCAAGTTCGCGGGCGAGGGCGCGCGTCATTCCCTCGATGCCAGCCTTCGCCGTCTGGTATATGACGAGGTTTGCCATGCCGAGGTGCCATGACATCGAGCCAAGGTTGATCACGGCGCCACCGCCGCGTGACTTCATGCCGTCCACGACCGCCTGCGTGCAGAAGAGCATGTGGCGAAGGTTGACGTTGATGCGATCGTCCCAGTATTCCGGCGTGATGGTCTCCAGCGCATGACGATCATCGTTGGCGGCATTGTTGACCAGAATGTCGATGGCGCCGATCGCGTCGAATGTGCGTGCAACTGCTGCCAGATCGGTGAGATCGCAGCGCTGGTAGCGCGGCGTGACGTCAGCGTCGTGCAGCTCGCGAACGAGCGCGTTCGCATCGGCATCGGCGACATCCAGGAACAGCACCTCGGCGCCCTGTCGTACGAAGCCGCGCACGAGGCCCGCTCCAATACCCGACGCGCCGCCCGTGATGACGACGCGCTTTCCCCTCAGGCTGGGATAGATGGCAGACGACATGGTGTCATGGCGATGGTCGCGCGTCCGGACGACAGGCTGCCGAACGCAGGGGTAGTG
>JANLPZ010000029.1:0-7435 GCA_031367535.1 Gemmatimonadaceae bacterium | reverse complement strand
GAAGACGTGGGAGAATGGCGCGTACGCGTACATGGGCCATACGAACGTGTGGGCGCCGATGAGCCTCGATGCGAAACGCGGCCTCATTTTCCTCCCCGTTTCGACACCAACCAACGACTGGTATGGCGGGGATCGCAAGGGAAACAATCTGTTCGCCGAGTCGGTGGTGGCGCTCGACGCGCGAACGGGGCGCAGGGTGTGGCACTATCAGATCGTGCATCACGGCTTGTGGGATTACGATCCGCCTGCGCCGCCTGTGCTTGCGACCATCACCTGGAAAGGTCGGCCGCGCGATGTCGTCGCGGTGCCATCGAAAACGGCCTGGATCTACGTGTTCGATCGGGTCACGGGTCAACCGATCTGGCCGATCGTTGAACGTCCGGTCCCGGCCAGTGATGTACCCGGCGAACGCGCCTCGCCGACGCAGCCGATGCCGACGTTGCCGCTGCCGTTCGCGCGACAGACCGTGACCGAAGCGGACCTGATCGACTTCACGCCGGAGCTGCAGCAGCGTGCCCGCGCGGTGTTCAGCCAGTATCGTAGCGGCCCGATCTTCACGCCGCCGTCGATGCAGGGTACGATCACGATGCCCGGATCGATTGGCGGTGCGGGGTGGGGCAGCACGTCGTACGATCCGGAAACGCATACGCTGTTTGTGAAGGCGACCAACAGCCCTGCGCTGTATCGCATTCAACGCGGTGCGCCGAATGACACGATCGGATTTGAGTACACCGCCGATCTGGTGCACAGCGGCATCGGTGTCACGGCCGATCCCGATTCCGGCATGGCCGATCACACGCCGCCGGAGCAGCTGCCGCTCATCAAGCCACCGTACGGCACGATGACCGCAATCGATCTCGATTCCGGCAAACAGTTATGGCATGTGACATTTGGTGACACACCATCAATCCGGCAGCACCCGTTGCTGAAAAGCGTGACGCTGCCACCACTCGGCGTAGCGGGTGCGCCGGGTGGCACGGTTACGAAGGGCGGACTGTTGTTCGCGACGGGTGGCGGTGGCGTGTTGTACGCGCTCGATACCCGGGATGGTCGTGTGCTCTGGCAGTTCGAGTTGCCTGCAGGTCGAGGGTACGCCAATCCGATTTCATATCGCAGCGCGAACGGTGTGCAGTACGTCGTTGTCGCGACGGGTGGTGGCGACAACGCGGAGCTGCTTGCGTTTGCGATTGATGGCGGGCGGTGATCACCACTCCAATCGCGCACCCACCTGCACCTGATACGGATCACCGGTCCGCGCCAGCACACCGGCTGATTCATTGACCGTGTACTTGTAGCGATGCGTGGCGGGATCGAAACCGGTGACGCGCAGCAGTGGAATGCGATTCACCACCGGATTCTGCGTCGAGATGCCGAGTGGCAGCAGATACTGCGCGCCCCAGTTCTTGTTGAGCAGGTTGGTGGCGTTGAAGACGTCGACGGTCACATTCAATCGCGTGCCACCGATGCACGGCAACGGCCGCGCCATGCGGAGATCCACGCGATGTGTCCACGGCGTGTAGATCGCGTTTCGCTGCGAGACCTGTCCGAGATGCGCCGCGATGTATTTCGCCGCCAGGTTGGACGGATTGGCGAGCAGTCGCGCCATCGAGGCGGCCACCGCGGCATCCGTTCCTGCTGCGGTGGGATCGAACAGGAACGCGAGGTCGTTGCCGTTGGCCTCATCGCCGTTGATGTCGCCATCAACGACGAGTGAGAAGGGACGACCGCTGGCGCCCAGATATCGCAACGCCGCCGTGACGCCGAACGGCAGATGCGCGATGGTTGACCCGACGATGCGATGCCGCGTGTCGAGATCGGATGGGCCGAGCGCCTGCGCGAGCTCGCGTGGATCGTCGGTGATCGGTGTGAATGTCGTGGCGGTACGCGCGAGACAGCAACCGTACGTCGAGTTGTCGCGCGCGCGGCTCCACGCGTACGCCAGCGTGCCCTGCGCTCTCGCGCCGAGTGGTAACGTCGATTCGGCGGTGAGCGAGAGCTGCGATCCGCTGGCTGTCGACTCGAGCGCGATCACACGCGCGAACGCCGGATTCAGCGACGCATTCCGCACATCGACGACGCCGGTGGCCGCGGCAATCGTCGTCGAAGGAACCCACACGCCGCGCCCGGCCTCGTTGTCAATCGTGAACGACGGTGAGGTGCGCAGGTTGCGATCGACGTACTGGTACTGATCCGCGCTGCGTGCGTAGAGCGCGCTGAGTGTGGTGGACCATCGTGCGCCACTGCGATGTTCCCACGCCGCCAGGATCTTGTCCGAGTGTGGCGCGCGGTAGTTCCCGACGACGTTCACATAGGCGGGTGGTGGCGTCGCGCTGCCAAGTCCCGGCACGGTCGATGGATTGCTCCGGTACGCCGTGAAATCCGGTGCGGGCACAGCCGTGCCGCGAAGATCGATGTCGGCGAGTGATGTTCCCGTATACAGCAACTGATTGTGCTGCGCGTAGTACGGCAGTTGCGCAGAGAACCGTCCAGCACCGAGACGCACGACATCCTGACCGCCGTCGCGCACGCGCCAGACCACCTGACCGCGCGGCTGAATCTGTCGCCAGTCGCTCGGCGCGCACGTCGTGCAGACACCGAATGTCGAATCGACCGCCACGTTACGGGACGGTGCGTCGAGGAACTGCGTCGCATCCCAGCGCAGGCCGCCGGACACAGTGATGCGGTCCGACGCATGCCAATCCGCTTGTGAGAAGGCGCCCAGTTCCACGACATGCTGCTGCGTTTCAGGTGCCGCGCCCGCCAGCGGCACGGTGCGCGTGAACCGGTTCGGCGTACGCGATTCGAGCGCCGCGATGGACGGGAAGACGAACAGGCCGGACTGCGATTCGGCGATCAGCGTCCGCGCGCCGGTGAGTGTATTGTCGATGCCCAGCGTGAAGAGCCAACGTCCGACTTCAGCTGTGACACGATCCCGCAGTTCGACGGCCCACTCGCGGCTGTCGTCGGGCGCGAGACGATTGCCGCCAAACTGCACCGTGGCATTCCCGGTGGTGCCGTTCGGAAGCACGGATCGCACTTGTACGAAGCCGCGCGGAAGACCCGGCGACGCCGGCGCCAGTGAGCGGGCCGATCCGTTGTATGTGAGTTGCGCTTCGTTGTGCGACGCTGCGCCGAGGCCGGACGAAACGGTCAAGGCGACTTGTGATTCGTCGGAGCGGAAGTCGGAGCGCGCCTCGCGCAGTGCGATCGACTGATCGACGCCGCCACTCAACGGACTGTTCCAGCGGCTCGCGGTGCCGCGCAGCGTGACACGATGCGAGGGATTGAGTTGCCAGTCGAGTCGGCCGAGCATCGTCTGCGACAACGGACTGCGATCGAGGCGACCGAGCTGCGACAACGCCGTGTCGGTGCCGTACAGGCGCCCGAGAATCGAGACGATGCGCCCAAGTGAATCACGATTGATGCCGGCCGCGATCTGTGCCTGCGTCGTGCTGACGTCGCCGGTGAAGAGCGGTTCGTCGGAGTCCTGCCGTTCATACGCAACGAAAAAGTGCGCGCGATCGCGAACGATTGGTCCACCGATCGACAGGCCACTCTGCCGGACGGTCGCTTGCCTCACAGCGCGACTGCGTCCCTGAAAGTCCACCGGCGCGGCGAACTGTTCGCTGCGATACGACGTGAACGCGCGGCCGCTGACAAGATTTGCGCCCTCACGCGTCGCCGCCGCGATCTGCCCGCCGCCCTGGCGTCCCTGCGCCACATCGAACACCGCGGTATTCACCTCGAACTCCCGCACCGCGTCCATCGGCACGGCAGCGGGACCGCCATTCGCTTGACCTGCGCGCAACATGTTGCGGTGCTGCGCACCATCGAGCCGGATGTCGGTGGAGGTCCAGCGCTGTCCACCAAGTGACAGCTGCGCGCCAGCGAGCGGCGATAGCGATGCGAGACCAGCGAAGTCGCGATCGATCACCGGCAACGCGTCGATCCGTTCGCGCTCGATGCGTGTGCTGCCGCCGACGCGCGCCTCGCGGCCGCTCTGACTGTCGGCGCGCACCGCTACAACGCCGAGAGTCGACGCGGCCGCGCGCAACACGACGTTGATGGTCGGGCGCGCGCCTATGGTGAGCGTGAGACCGGAACGCTCGTACGGTCGATACCCGAGCAGTCGTGCAGTCAGCGTGACGGGTCCGCCCAGCGGGAGGCCGAAGAGCGCGTAGCGGCCGGCGGTGTTCGTGACGGTTCGGGTGACGTATCCCGTGGGGGCGTGACGCACCTCGATCGTTGCGCGCGACAGCGGTGCGCCAACGGTATCGCGTACGACGCCGGTGATGGCGGCACCGGCATCCTGCGCCCAGGCCGTCGCCGCGAGCAGCGGTGTCAGCGCCATCAGCACGAGCAGGCTCGCCCAGCATTCGCGTCGCATCCGCTGAAGCACTGAGGGCATTGGTCGAGTCAGCCGCAGGGTGACGATGAGACTCCCGGATCGGCAAGGTAGTCAGTCACACGTGACACATCGACGTCGGCCGTGCAGCGGCACCGGTCACCAAGAATTCGGATAGCTTGCAGAATCGCTGTCCCTTCCGCGTGCCATATCACACATGCCACTCCGCCTTCATCTCCTCCGCCACGGCCAGACACCGACCAGCCGCGACAATGTCTTCTGCGGCGCCAATCTCGATCCCGAGTTGACGCCGGACGGCATCGGTATGGCGCGGGCATTTGCCGATGTGTATGCGTCGACCGAATGGAAACGCATCTACGCCGGACCGTTGCAGCGCACACAGGTCACCGCGGGCATCATCGCGGCGCGGACGTGTGTGCCGTTCGAGACACGTGCCGCGATCACCGAGATCGATTACGGCCGCTGGGACGGACTGAGCGCCGATGTCGTCGATCACGAATTCCACGACGACTTCGTGCGATGGACCGCTGATCCCGCGTGGAATGCGCCGACCGATGGCGAGACGGCCATCGCGCTTGCCCGCCGCATGCTCGGTGTCGTCGAGGAAGTCACACGCGATGTCGAGGACGGTGATGTGCTCTTCGTGACACACAAGGCGTCGATCCGCGCGCTGCTCTGCACGCTGCTCGGTGTGGACGTCGGTCGGTTTCGATTCCGCTTCGCATGTCCGACTGGTTCCGTGAGTGTGATCGAGTTCGGAAGGCGTGGCCCATTGGCGTTGTCGATCGCAGACCGGTCGCACCTGGGAGTGGAGCTGCGGGGCGCAGAAGGGACGTGAGGTTGGCCGGTCCGGAGACGCATGGAATCGGTCCGGAACCCATCCACCTCGAAGCCGGGTATCGCTAACTTCCAGCTCAGCTCGACTGGTCGCCACATTTCCCGGAAGCCCCCGACACAATGCTCCGTCCGACGGCCGCACGTTCCTTCGCTGGAATGGTGACGCTGCTCACCGCCACCATTCCGACGTTGCTTGCAGCGCAGGCGCCTGTCAGCGGGCAAAACGCCCGTCCCGAGTGCCCGCTCACAATCGCCAGCATCGTCTCCAGCGAAGGTTCCGACGTTGTGTTGCCGATGACCGCAAGCGATCCGAATGGTGATGCCGTGCGGTATCGGCCCGAACGTGAACTCACCAACGGGCGCGTCGATTCCGCGGGCTACCGATGGCAGATTCCGTGGGGCACCGTCGAGAATGGCGCGTCGGAGCGTACGCTCGATTTTCAGTGGCGCGCGATCGACACGCAGAATGCGCAGTCCGATCTCTGCACGACGCGCATCACGGTGCGTGCGCGCATGGAGCCGGAGCGGCTGCGCGTGGAGCAGGCCGCGCATGCGCGGTTTTTTGCCAGCGCCGAGTTGACGGCGACGGAACTCGATACCCGCCTCGAAGAAACCCGCGACCAGATCAACGCCAGTGATCGCTCGCGTCGACGTCGGAGCATCATCGCGCTCGCGACCGCGTTACTCGCTGGCTCGTTCCAGCTCGCGAAGTCGGATGACACACGCCGAATCGCCGGCGGTATCAACACACTGACCTCGGTGTTCTTCGCCGGATTCAACGCCCTGGCGCCCGGCACCGATGGGCTCAAGAGTGACGCGCGCAAATACGAGGATCAGCTGAGCAAGTACTCCCAGATGATTGTCGCCTTCCGGGTCGGCTACGGCGAAGCTGTCTCCGAACAGGTGCTGCGCAGTGCGCAATACAAGGCTGATCGCGCGGCGCTCGAAGCGGAACAGTCTCGCGCGACGGCGTTGATGCGCTGAGATCTGGATGCGCGTGCGGACCGTGACCCGCCGGCCTGCCAGCATCGGCGGCTTTGGGTCACGATCAGCGCGGCGCCATCAGCCGGTGCGGACCGAGACCGCGGCCGGCGCGATCGATGCGAGCAGAGCGGCATCGGCTGCCGGCGCGACGTCGAGACTGCCCGTCATGTACGTCGGGCCATCCTTCTTCTTTCCGCAGCCAGCGAGCAGTAGCAGTCCGGCGGCAAGGCGCAGCAGTGGGGAGCGCATGACAAACTCCGGGGCACAGTTTGGGTCGGGCAACGCCACGCCGTGATGCGCGGCGGTCGTACATCGGAGATACCGCAGCTGCGAGAGTTTATTCTCACAAGCACGCTCGCCCACAGTGCGGTTCGGTACGCCGACCAACAATCCTTCCCAATGAGCACCTCGCTGCCCACCGAGCTCAGCAAGACGCTCGGCACCTTTCAGCTGTGGGGTATCGCGGTCGGCCTGGTAATTTCGAGCGAGTACTTCGGCGCCGGGCATCGCGCTCGCGATCGGCGCCTATGTCCACGTGCAATTTCCGTGGTGCAGCGCGACCTGGATCGCGGCGGGCGCATACGTCGTCTTCATGGCGCTGAACATTGCCGGCGTGACGATCGCCGCCAGTTTCGAACTGATCGTAACCGTGGTCGCGATCTTCGAGCCGCTCGTGTTCATGGGTGTCGTCGCGCCAGTATTTTCGCTCGCGAATTTCACGCGTGATGGCTGGAGCGGACAACAGTCGTTCAGCGTCGCTTCGATCGGCGGCATGGTAGCCGCGATTCCGTTTGCGATCTGGTTCTTCCTCGCCATTGAAGGCGTGGCGATGGCGGCCGAGGAAGCGACGACACCGAAACGATCGATCCCGATTGCGTATCTCGCCGGGTTGCTGATGCTCGCCGTGCTTAACCTTGGCGTGATGGTCTTTGCCGGCGGTTCGGGCGACTGGCATCAACGCGCGAACATCAATGATCCGCTGCCGCAGGCGACGAAGATGATTGTCGGCGAACGGAGCGGCTGGTTGCACATGCTCGTCTGGCTCGGACTGTTCGGCCTCGTGGCGTCATTTCTCGGCATCATACTCGGCTACTCGCGACAGATTTTTGCGCTGTCGCGCGCCGGGTTCCTGCCGTGCGTGCTCGGGCGCATCCACCCGACACGTCACACGCCGGACGTCGCGATCCTCTGTGGCGGTGCAGTCGGCGTCGCTGCGAGTTTCAGTGATCGATTCGTCAGCGTCGCCGG
>JANLPZ010000026.1:0-4341 GCA_031367535.1 Gemmatimonadaceae bacterium | reverse complement strand
GCAACACATCAGGACACTATCCCGGATTTGCGATACGTAGACAGCCGCCCCGGGCGGGCTTCCATCTACGCACTGCTGGTCTAACTAAAAGTTAGGCAGCCAGGGCCAAGTTGTTGTTGGCGATTGTGTTTTCCCAGATGGATTTACGAGGAGTCCGAGAACCTCGACACGCTACCGTAACTGCTACATCCCCGTCGAAGCCAAGTCGCCCCCGACATGGAAAAGCTAGCGAAAACGCACCGGCTGCGCACCCTGCACTTGGCCAGCTACTCCTCTTCTTCGCCTTCCTCGGGAATACCCTCTCCCTCATTCCCCTGTTCCGCGTTCAGCGGCCGCGCGAACCGCACGCAGTTGCGCCCCTCGCGCTTGGCGGCGTAGAGCGCCTTGTCGGCCGCCGGAAAGAGCTCCTCGCCGAGTCGCGCGGTGTCCGGATACGACGCGACGCCAAACGATGCGGTGACGTGCACCAGGTGTTCACCGACGCCGATCGACTTCGCCTCGATGGCCGCCCGCATACGCTCGGCGACTTCCCACGCCATCGCCACGTCGGCCTTGCCGAGCAGCATGACGAGCTCCTCACCACCATAACGCGCCACCAGATCCACGCCACGAATACCGCTCGACAGCGTCGCCGCAATCGAGCGTAGCACATGATCGCCGACTTCGTGTCCGTACAGGTCATTCACGCGCTTAAAGTTGTCGACGTCGCAGATCACCAGGCCGACATTGTGCCCGAAACGATCCGCTTCGGCCACCGCCCGCGCCAGTGCGTCATCGAGCGCGCGACGGTTCGACAACCCGGTCAACGCGTCCGTTCGCGCACGTCGTGTCGCTTCCTCGATCTGCCAGACCGTTTCGAGCGACACGGACGCCACGGCACCAAGCAGGCGCACGTTCCGCATGTCGCGCAGCAGCACGCCGCCAACCGACTCACTCTCGACCACAATCGCACCCGTCACCGCGTCGCCCTGCTTGAGCGGCACGACGCTCAGACTGCCGAGCCGCGCCACCGCATGTCCGACGCCGTACACCGGCGAGATCTGCTCGAGCAGCTGCGCATCTTCCCACACCTGCGGCAGTCCGGCGGAACACAGCTGCCCGACCAGTGAATCCATCGCCACCGGCGTGCCACGCTGCAGATGGTGCCCCGCGGTGACGCTCTGAATCACGCCGGTCATCGTTTCCGGATACCAGCGCACGAGTGTCGCGCGTGTCGCGCCTGTCACGGTCAACGCCGAATCACAGATGGACTGGCCGAGCGTGTCGATGGTGCGCTGCTGCTGGAACGTCTGCGACGCCTGCAGCAGCGATTGGGCCTGACGATTCTGTCGACTGTACTCTGCCTGTGTTTCGAGCAGCTGCGCAAGCAGCCCGAGATTGTCGGCGAACCGTGGCAGCCAACGTGCCAGCAACTCGTGCGATACGGTCAAGGTGGAGGCGTGCAGCGAGAGCACACCGCACGCATTCGGTGGACCTGGCACAGCCACGGCGGCCATCATGCCTTCACCCGGTCGATCGAACAGCGCGACGCGTGTTGCGCTCTGCACGGTGACCAGTTCACCGCCGAGTGCATGATGACTCGTCTGCCACTTGTCGGTCGTATCGCTGGCCCATGCTGCGGGCGCCAGCACATTCCCCGTGCGGGTCGAGCGCCAATACACCGCGTCCGTCACGCCGAGCGTGTCACGCACCTGTCGCAGATAGCGCGCGAGGGCTTCGCTTCGCGTCTGCGATTCGACCGCTTCGGACTCCATCACGGTGCGCGCATCGAGCAGCGAATTCGGAAACTCGAGTGCCGATTCCGAAGGCCCTGCCGCGAACGCAGGCAACTCCGAGAGTGTCCGCAATGTGCCACGCTGCAATGAGCGCACGATGTATGCGACTGGCAGGATCGTCACAGTCACGATGATCGCCAGTCCATACGCGACATCAGCGGGCACCAATGGCACACCGGCGAGCAGCGGCGACACGAACGTGACGATCATCGCACCCGCGGCACCGATGAACACACCGCGCCAACCCGTTGCCACGGTCGCGCCGAGCGCACACACGCAAGCTGCCACGAACGCCACGGAATTCGGACCGTTCGTCTGCACCGCGAGGACCGCGGCGAAGGGTGCCAGCAGACTTGAGGCGTAGCCGATCGCGCGCCGTCGTCCATCAACAGTGCTCGGCAACATCAACAGCGACGCGCCACCTGCAACCAGCAATGCGATCGCCGCGACGACGATCGACAGCTCACTGCGATAGTCGTTCGACACAGGCGCGCCAGCGATGCGCGCAGCAACCACAGTGGCAACCAGCCATGGCAGTGCGAGCAGCAAGTAGGAAAATCGGGGGCGCGCGGGTGGATGCTTCACGATTGGTGGCGAATCGACCGCTGACGTGGGGGGACGTCCCGGCGAAGTGTGGATCTGACAGAAAGGGTCGGCATCAGGAAACCGGCGCACGAGCGCACGCTGCTCCCGGAGGCCCCCCGCCGGGCTTGGACGAGGGTTCAGTCAGTGGACGACCGACCTCAAGCTACGCCACGGATGACACCGCTGACCAACGGTCGACTGTGGTCGAGCGCTTGGCTGTCGCGCTAATGCGTCGTTTCGTGCAGCTCAGGCTCGGACTCGTCGTCGGTCGTCAACGCTTCGAGGTAGGCGTGCCGATTCTGGAGGTAGTCGGCGAAGATATCCTCCACCTGAGCCAGCGAATCGACCTGGTGCAGGCGCGCCCGCAGTTTGGCCGAGCCCGGCAGGCCCTTGCAGTACCAGCCAAGATGCTTTCGGAACTCGATCGCCGCACCGCGCCGATCCGCTTCGTACACATCGGCCATGCGGGCGTGCTCGATTGCGATGGCGAACCGCGTTTCGACCGATGGAACCGGCGGCGGCGTGCGGCCATCGAGCAACGCACGCGTCTGTGCGAAGATCCACGGCTGCCCAAACGAACCGCGCGCAATCATGACGGCATCGCAGCCAGTCTCAACGCGCATCCGATAGGCATCCTGCGGCGTCTTGATGTCACCATTCCCGATGACCGGGATCGATAGCGCCGCCTTGACCGCGGCGATCTCGTCCCAGTGCGCGTGCCCGGTATACATCTGGGTCCGCGTGCGCGGATGTAACGCCAGCGCGCGGGCGCCTGCATCCTGACAGCGCAGCGCGATTTTCACCGGATCGCGCATCTCCTCATTCCATCCGCTTCGGATCTTCACCGTAACCGGCAAGTGCGTGCTCTTCGCCACGGCGCGGATGACTGTCTGCACGAGGTCGAGGTCGCGCAGGCAGCCAGAACCGCCATTGCGCTTCACGACCTTCTTGACCGGGCAGCCGAAATTGATGTCGACGAAGTCCGGGTGGAACACATCCGTCACCAGCGCTGCGGCTTCGCCCATCGCCACCGGATCGGCGCCGAAAATCTGCACGCCGATCGGATGCTCCTCAGGCGTGAAGCGCAGCTTGGCGATCGTGCTCTCGTTTTCGCGTCGGATCCCTTCGGCTGACAGGAATTCCGTCACGACCACATCGGCACCATGTGCACGGCACAGCCGACGGAACGGTGATTCCGAGACACCGGCCATGGGCGCCAGAAACAGGGGCACAGCGTGCCCGACGGGATACGGAAATTCCATGAGCGGAAGATACCCGAATCAGCCAACTCCGTGCAGTTTCGTCGTTTGACACCCCCCTCGCCGACGGGTACCTTCGCCTGTTCCCCGGGGCTGACCGACCGTCCCGTCACCTGCACGACGAGGCTCGGCGACGTCAGCCGCAGCCCAAAGGAACCTGATGGAACTGCGCGAGTTCTTTTCAATCGATGCGGTGCAGCTCGATCTCAAGGGCAGCACCAAGGACGACGTCCTGAAGGAGCTCATCGGACTCCTCAAACTGGATGAAAAGTCCGAAGGCATGCTGTTCAAGATGCTGAAGCGTCGGGAGAATCTCGGTTCCACAGGCATCGGTCGCGGCATCGCCATTCCCCACTGTCGCTCACTCGTGGTGAACAAGCTGCGCGTCGCCTTCGGCCGGAAGCCGACTGGCGTCGACTTCAAGGCGATGGACGACAAGCCGGTCCATTTTCTGTTCCTGATCGTGGCTCCGCCGCTTGAAGTCTCCAATCAGTATCTGCCCGTTCTGGGCAAGATTGCGCAGTTCGGGAAGGAGCCTGATGTGCCGGAGAAGCTGACGGCGCTGTCGACGCCGGAAGATTTCATGAAGCTGCTGGCGGACAAGGAGCTGTGACGCCCCGTTCAAGTGCTCTGACCCCATGAACGCGTTCAAGGGGTCAGAGCACTTGAACGCGCCCGGGACGTCCAGCCCGCTCGCGACGTCATTCGATGCATGCCAGCAC
>JANLPZ010000019.1:0-10766 GCA_031367535.1 Gemmatimonadaceae bacterium | reverse complement strand
ACGCCCGCGCGATTGCCATTGAGGCCCGGATTAATACCGGAGGCCAAGGTCAGCGATGATCTTCCGATATCCGGCCAGATCGGTCCGCTTCAGATAGTCAAGGAGGCGACGACGTCGCCCAACCATCTTGAGCAGGCCTTGACGTCCATGATGGTCCTTCTTGTGGGTACGGAAGTGACCGGTGAGGTAATTGATCCGTTCCGTAAGAATCGAGATCTGCACGTTCGTCGAGCCGGTATCGGTCTCGTGCTGACGGTGCTTCTCGATTGCTGCAGCCTTTTCGAATGCCATGGTCCTGGGTCTGCGCGGTGCCGCGCGTCCGAATGTCCTGAATGATCGTAAGCCTATAAGAATACAGGAGGCGCGTCCGGAAGTAAAGCGTTGCAGTGCCAGCACCTCCGGACCGCTGTCTCACCCCTGAAAATGCCGCAGCAGCTGCCCGCCGATGCGCGCGACATCGTTGAACGTCGTCGTGATCAGCAGGAGCAGTACGACGCCCACGCCGGCGTACATCACCAGACCGCGAGCCCGGTCGCCAAGCGGACGCCCGCGCGCTGATTCGAGCGCCGCAAGCAGCACCTGACCGCCGTCCAGCACCGGCACCGGCAACAGGTTGAGCACCGCGATATTCACGCTGATCAGCGCCAGCAGGTCGAGCACACCTTCGAGGCCTCCCGTCTGCGCGCGCTGCACCGACGCCTGCGCAATCATGAGCGGACCCCCGAGCTGCTTCGGGGACACCTTGCCGCGCACGAGACCGCCCACGACGTCGACCGTGGCGACCACAGTCTCCCATGTGCCGTCGAGCGCTTCGAGAAAGGCAGGACCGGCGCTGAGCTTGATGCGTGCACCTCCGGCACCGATGCGCCCGAGCGAGCGGACCACGCCGGTGCTTGGATTCGTGTCCACTGCCGCCGATGGAATGACTGTCAGCGTCACCGGTGCGCCGGCACGCATCACGACGAACTGCAGCGGCACCCCCGGCTTCGAGGTGACGGCCGCCACGAGATCTTTCCAGACGCTGATCGGCGCCTTGTCGATCGTGAGGATGCTGTCACCCGCAGCCAGGCCGGCGGCGGCGGCCGGCGACCCCGGCCCGACCGAGCCGATCAACGGCGCTGGGTTCGCGATCCCGCCTGTCATCACCAGCGCCATCACGACCGCGATGGCGAGAATGAAGTTCATCGTCACGCCGGCCAGCAGCACGAATACCTTGGCCCACAACGGCTTTGATTCAAACCATCGATCCGATGGGACGGGCTTCGGACCAAACGGCGCCAAGGCGTCCGGGTCCCATGGAACGCCGGGTTCTCCCTGTGGTTTCGCGGTGGCGTCGTCGAGAGTCCCACGCGTCGCGCCCCCTTCGAACGCGGCCATCGCTTCGTCCTCGCGCGATGCCATGCGCACGTAACCGCCCAACGGAAACAGCGACAATCGATAGTCTGTCTCGCCCCGGCGAAAACCCCAGACCCGGCGTCCCCAGCCGAGTGAGAAGACAGGCGCGTAGACGCCAACGAGCTTCGCGGCCAGGAAATGCCCCAGCTCGTGGACGAAGACCACCAGACCGAAGACCAGCAGCGGCGCCAGTACCGGCAAAATTCTCATGCAAACTCCTGCACATGGACGCGCGCCGCGGTATCGGCCAGCACCAGTGCCTCGAGGGTGTCACCTGCCAGGTCGCCGAGCGCAAGCAGCGCGCTGTCGATCGCACGCGCAATGTCGCCAAAGGACAATGCGCCGTTCAGAAATCTCGCCACCGCTTCCTCGTTCGCTGCGTTGAACACGGCCGGTGCGGCACCACCGCGCTTCCCGGCAGCGACGCCCAGCCGCAGCGCAGGAAACACGTCGTGCCGTACGGCCTCATACGTCAGTGGAGACAGCGCCACCGGATCGAACAGCGGTACACCTGTGTCCGGTATGCGGTCCGGATGCGTCAATGCATAGAGCACCGGCAGCTCCATGCTCGGCACGCCAAGCTGCGCAAGTACGCTGCCATCCACGAACTCGACGAACGAATGCACGACACTCTGCGGATGCACGACCACTTCGATGCGGTCGTACGGAATGCCGAACAGGTGATGAGCCTCGATCACTTCGAGTGCCTTGTTCGCCAGCGTGGCGCTGTCGATGGTGATCTTTCGACCCATCGACCACGTCGGATGATTGAGTGCGTCGGCCACCGTGGCCGAGGCCACGCGCGCTGCATCCCACGTCCGGAACGGTCCGCCGGATGCCGTGATGATCAGGCGACGAACCTCCGTCATCGGACGGCCGGCGATGCACTGCAGAATCGCGGAATGTTCGCTATCGACCGGCACCAGCTCGCCACCACCACGACGTGCGGCGGCCGTCACGAGACTGCCTGCCATCACCAGCGTTTCCTTGTTGGCCAGCGCGACGCGTTTGCCCGCTTCCAGTGCGGCGATCGTGGCACGCATGCCGGCGGCGCCGACAACGGCATTGATCACCGTGTGCACATCGTCGCGGGTCGCCGCGGCCACCAGGCACTCCGGTCCAAGGGCCCAAGTCGGATCGGCGTCGTCGCTCCGTTGCACCATGCCGACGAAGGTCGGCCGATAGTCCGCGACCTGCGAGCGCAGCAATCCGGCATTCGCATTCGCGGTCAGCGCGCGCACCACGAACACATCGCGCTGCCGTGCGAGTACGCGAAGCGCCGTCGTGCCCACCGATCCGGTCGAACCGAGAATGGCAATCCCGCGTGGTGTCATGCGTGCGGCGCAGGAATCAGCAGCTGATCGAGAAGCAGCGCGGCAACGGGTAACACGAACATCAGGCTGTCGACGCGATCGAGAAAGCCGCCGTGACCAGGGAGCAGGCCGGAGCTGTCCTTCACGCCGGCTTCACGCTTGAGCAGCGATTCGAACAGATCACCAAGCTGCGCCGCCACGGCAATCGCGACACCGAACAGGATCATGCCGAGCGGTGACAAGCCAAGCTGTCCGTGCGGAACCAGCAGGTGACGCACAAAGAGCCAGCACATGACCACACTGAGTGCCACGCCACCGAGGGCACCTTCGATCGTTTTTGCGGGGCTCACCGACGGCATCAGCTTCGTGCGCCCAAACAGTCGTCCGACAAAATACGCACCGGTGTCACTGCTCCACGTCAGCAGTACCGGCAGCAACAACACGAGGCACTGACTCGCGCGCCCGATGGCGTAGTTGTCATACCGCAGACTGTACGCAAAACTCAGCGTCCCACCGGTGTAGAACGCCACGAACAGGCTGGCGGCCGCCGAGCCGAACGGATGCGCTGTCACGCCCCGACGGAAGATCGTGACTGTCATGACGACGAGCATGCAGACGGAGAACCACGCGGCGGTCGGATTGAGCACGCTGAGTCGCACACCGTGCGCGAGCAGCGGCAACGTCGCCGCGATGCCGATCGCCAGCTCATCGAGAGGAGCAATGCCCACTGCGCGCACCATGCGGCACAACTCCCATGCGGCGACACCCGCCACGACGCTCAGCAGCGTCGCGAGTGCCGCATCACCAAACCAGGCCGCGGCAACAGCGATGGGCGCGATGATCAGCGCGACGACAACACGCTTGGCGAGCTCCGACATGCCGGTCGTCAGACGGAAACCTTACCGTACCGACGCTCGCGTCGCTTGTAGTCGAGGATCGCGGTGAACAGGTCGCGACGGCCGAAATCAGGCCACAACACACCAGAGATGTAGAACTCGGTGTAGGCGAGCTGCCAGAGCAGGAAGTTCGACACGCGCTGCTCGCCAGACGTGCGAATCAGCAGATCGGGATCGGGCATGCCGGCCGTCATCAGGCGGCCACTGATCGCATCTTCATCGATGTCATCGGGCGACATGACGCCCAGGACGACATCGCGCGCCAGCGACTGCGTGGCGCGCACCAGTTCCGTGCGACTGCCGTACGAGATGAAGATGTTGAGCGTCAACGTGTCGTTGTGCGCCGTCGTGCGTTCGACCAGCTCGACCGCTTTCCGCGCGCCGTCGGTGAGACGATCACGCTCGCCAAGGATGCGGACGCGAACCCCACGCTCCGACAACTCCGCCACTTCGCGCGCGATGTATTCCTCGAGCAACGACATCAGTGCGGACACTTCGGTGGTCGGGCGCTGCCAGTTCTCCTGCGAGAACGCGAACAGCGACAGGTGCTGCAATCCCGCCTCAATCGCGCCATGCACCACTTCGCGCACCGCTTTCATGCCCGAGCGATGCCCGAAGGGCCGCGGCATCAATCGCTCGCGCGCCCAGCGCCCGTTGCCATCCATGATGATGGCAACGTGCTTCGGCGGCGTTCCGGCCAGCCGCACCTGCTCGAGCAGGTCTGGGGTGGAGACTGTCGACGTCGTGGCCACGGCAGTCCTCAGACTTCCATGATCTCGGCTTCCTTCGTCTTCACCGCGGCTTCGATCTTGGCGATGAAGTCATCGTGCAGTTTCTGCAGATCCTTCTCGGCGTGTTTGACCTCGTCTTCCGACACACCCTTCAGCTTTTTCAGCTTGTCGCGGGCATCGGTGCGCGCATGACGGATCGCCACGCGGCCGTCTTCGGCGAGGTTGTGCACCATCTTCACCAGTTCCTTGCGTCGCTGCTCGTTCATCGACGGCAACGGCACGCGGATCACGCTGCCCTGGTGCGCGGGATCGAGGCCGAGATCCGATTCACGGATCGCCTTCTCGATCGCTTTCACCTGCCCTTTGTCGAACGGCGTCACGAGCAGTGTGCGCGCTTCCGGCGCGGAGATCGATGCGACCTGATTGAGCGGCACCATCGATCCGTAGGCTTCGACTTGAATCGTATCGAGCATGTTGGGCGACGCTTTGCCCGTGCGGACGGTCGAGAATTCGCGCTTGGCGTTCTCGATGCCCTTGTCCATGCCGGCCTTGGTGGCCTTCAGAATGTCAGCAATCATGACACGAAGGTGCCGACGCGTTCACCACGCACTGCGCGGGCGATTGCACCGGGAGTGTGAGTGTTGAGGACGATCAGCGGCAGCGAGTTCTCCTTGCACAACGTGATGGCCGTCTGGTCCATCACAGCAAGCTCGCCGAGCATGACGTCGCGGAAACTGACCGTTTCGAACTTCACTGCGTTCGGATCCTTCTTCGGATCGGCGGAATACACGCCGTCGACACTGGTCGCCTTGATGATGACATCCGCCTTCATCTGGATGCCACGCAGCACTGCCGCCGTATCGGTCGAGAAATACGGATTGCCGGTGCCCGCCGCGAACAGCACGATGCGGCCCTGTTCGAGATGGCGCATGGCACGGCGGCGGATGTACGGCTCGGCCAGCTCTTCCATGCGGATCGCCGTCATCACGCGCGTGTCGACACCACGCTTCTCGAGCTGGTCCTGCAGCGCGAGTGCATTGATCACCGTGCCCAGCATGCCCATGTAGTCGGCGCCGACGCGATCCATCCCGTTCTGCGCGAGCTGCGCGCCACGCACGATGTTGCCGCCACCGATGACGAGGCCGACACGTGCGCCAAGGTCGACGACTTCCTTGATCTGTTCGCAGAAGAACGAGATGCGATCGAAATCGAAGCCGACCTTCCGGTCGCCGGCCAGCGCCTCACCGGACAACTTGATGAGGACGCGCGGATAACGAATGTCAGTGGCGACGGCCATGGAACCGGTGCCGCTTGTCGCGGCGCCAGATTCCGTAGCCGGATCGGCGGAATCGCTCACGCGTCGCCGAGTGCGAAACGGACGAAACGCGTCACGGTGATCTCTGTGCCGGCCGTCTTTCCCGTTTCGCGGATCAGATCCGTGATCGTCTTCTTCGGTTCGCGCACCCAGGGCTGCGAGACGAGCGACATGTCCTTGAAGAACGCTTCGAGCTTGCCCGCGGCGATCTTCTCGATCATCGCTTCCGGCTTGCCGCTCTCTCGTGCCTGATCTTCGGCGATACGCTTTTCCTTCTCGACCATCTCCGGCGCGATGCCTGTGCGATCCAGTGCGAGCGGGTTCATCGCGGCCGCATGCTCCGCGATCGCTTTCAGCATCGCCTGCACCGGCTCTGTCGTCGCGACAGCCGCATTGCCCAGCGACGCCTCGACGAGCACGCCAACCTTGGCGTTGTGATGCGTATACATGCCGACAGCACCGGTTGGCGCAGCGTAGCGGATGACGCGGCGCACGTTGACCACCTCACCGAGCTTGGCGGAGCGCTCCTTCACCACGGTGTCGAGTGACGTGCCACCTTCCGCTGCGACCGGCGCGGCGAGCAATGCGTCGACATCCGCCGCATCGGTCACCAATGCGTGCGCCAGCACGACATTGACGAGCGCCTTGAAGTCGTCCGTTCGCGCAACGAAGTCCGTTTCGCAGTTCACTTCGGCGATCACACCCACGGTCGCGTCGGCCGACACGGCGCTGCCGATCATTCCTTCGCTGGTCGTACGACCCGAGCGGGATTCGGCCTTCGCAATGCCCTTCGTGCGCAGGTATTCGATGGCGGCGTTCAGATCGCCGTTCATCTCGGTAAGTGCCTTCTTGCAGTCCATCATGCCGGCGCCCGTGCGCTGCCGCAGTTCCTGGACGTCCTTGGCCGTGAAATTCATCGTCGTCATGGTCGGTAGACCGGATCAATCGGGATTGTGGAAACGCCGCCGGCTGGAGGCCGGCGGCGTCGGGAAGCTTACTCCGAACGCAGGAGCGCGGGTAGCCGCGCTGCTCGCGAGCTCGAACCGGTTAAGACGCGTCGTCGGTGGTCTCGACCGCCGCCGCGGCGTCCGGGCCGCGCAGGCGCGCCTGGATGGCTTCCGGCTTGGCACGGCGACGACGGCGCTGACCACCCTGCGCACCGGCACCAGCACCCTGCCCGCCACCCTGTCCGCCGCCCTGGCCACCGCCGCGCCGACCGCGGTCATCACCACGCCCAGCCGATTCCATCCCGCGATCGGAGCTGTACGTGTTCTCTTCCGACTCTTCTTCGACGACGCGCGTCGGTGCTTCACGACGTGCCTCGGAGATCACGTCCGCAATGGCGCGGGCGATGAGCTCGACGGAGCGAATCGCGTCGTCGTTACCAGCCACCGGCACGGTCAGCAGATCAGGATCCGCATTCGTATCGGCGATGGCGATGATCGGGATGCCAAGCTTGTTCGCTTCGCTGACGGCGATGTTCTCCTTCTTCGCGTCGACGACGAACATCAAGCCCGGCAGGCGCGTCATGCTGGCGATGCCCGACAGGTTCTTCGAGAGCTTGTCGCGCTGACGACGCATCATCAGCTGTTCCTTCTTCGTGTAGTTCGAGAAACCGCCGCCTTCTTCGCTGCCGGCCTCGAGCTCCTTGAGCTTCTTCAGCTGTTTCTTGACCGTACCGAAGTTGGTCAGGAGTCCACCAAGCCAGCGCTCGGTGATGAACATCGAACCACAGCGCTCGGCTTCTTGCGCCACGATGGCCTGCAGCTGCTGCTTGGTGCAGACGAAGAGCACCTGCTCCCCGCGGAGCACGACTTCGCGCGCCAGCTTCTGCGCGAGTTCGAGCTGCTTCAGCGTCTTCTGCAGGTCGATGATGTGAATGCCATTACGCTCGGCGAAGATGAACTTCCGCATCTTCGGGTTCCAGCGGCGCGTCTGGTGGCCGAAGTGTACACCGGCCTCCAGAAGCTGTTCGATCGTGGGCTGCGACATGATGGTGTGTATCAAAGGGTTGGTTCCGCCGCGGCCGTCACCGCACATCGCAACCGGCATGGCCGGCACCAGCGAGTGCTCAGGACGCGTGAGAGATACGTGCGTGGGGTGCTGCGATGATTGCGCATCGCTGCACGACGAAATCGACTAGCGCTTGCTGAACTGGAACTTCTTGCGGGCGCCCGGCTGGCCGGGCTTCTTGCGCTCGACCGATCGTGCGTCGCGCGTGAGGAGGCCGAATTCACGGAGCTTCTTCTTGTGATCCTCGTTCACCTTCACGAGACAGCGGGCAATCGCGAGGCGCAGTGCGCCGGCCTGACCGGCCTGACCACCGCCGGTGAGATTCGCCTTGACGTCAAAACCACCGACAGTGTCGGTGACCGTGAACGGCTGCTGAATCGACGTCACGAGTGACGGACGCGGGAAATAGTCGCCGAGTGTGCGGCCACCATTGATCTCCCACTTGCCGGTACCCGGGGTGATGTAGACGCGGCACACCGCTTCCTTTCGGCGTCCAACGGCATGAAGCTGTTCGGTTGCCATTACCTGGTCGCTCCCTTCGCGGCGGTCAACGTGAGTTCCTGCGGCTTCTGCGCAACGTGATCATGCGTCGGGCCGGCAAACACACGCAGCTTGCGGCGGAGGTGGCGGCGCGCGAGGTCCGTTTTCGGCAGCATGCCGTAGACAGCCTTTTCGATCACGCGCTCAGGATGCTTCGCGATCATGTCGGCGAAGGCCGTGTACTTCTCGTGACCCATGTAGCCGGTGTGACGGAAGTACGTCTTCTGCTCCGCCTTGCGGCCGGTGACACGCACCTTGCTCGCATTGATCACGACGACGAAATCGCCGGTGTCAGCATGCGGTGTGAACATCGCCTTGTGCTTGCCGCGAATGACTTTTGCGACTTCAGCGGCGAGACGACCGAGGACCATGCCTTCGGCGTCGACGATCCACCATGCGTGATTCAAATCCGCGGGCTTCGGACTGTACGTGCTTTGATTCGGATGCATCTGCACTGACGACAAAATTGAGACCACGCCGCACCGGTGCAGGACGCAACCCGGGTCTTGGCCCCCTCAGGGAGGGTGTTTTGGACAGACCCGAAGCATAGCCAGACCGTGAAGTCCCGTCAACACAACGGGTTAGGCCTAACCCAGCGGTACCGCGGAACCGATCTCGAAACCTGTGGCAACCGTCGGGACGTACGGTGACTCCAAGAGCCGTGCCGACTCCTGGCACCTCTCACCTCACGGAATCCCTCGTCGTCATCGATATGCTGCTCTCCGCCCTGCTCTTTCAACTCGCGCTCGCCACGCCCACCGCCGGGCCACCGGTCGATCCGGGCACTCGGTTGGGTCGCGTGCCCGCGGTCGAGGCGCCGAAGTACCGGCCGTCCCGCGCCCAGAAGGCACCTGTGATCGATGGCCGGGACGATGACGCGCTGTGGCGCACCACGGCCGTCCTGACCGACTTCCGGCAGTTCGAGCCGGCGGAAAATGGCGATCCGACCTTCCGCACTGAAGCGCGCATCGCCTACGACTCGAAGAACCTGTACGTGCTCGTCCGCAACTTCGACCCGCGGCCCGACAGCATTCTGTCGGTGCTCCAGCGCCGTGACGGGTTCGCGCTCTCGGACGACATCATTCTCGGTATCGATTCGTATCACGACAAGCGGACGGGCTACATGTTCCGCCTCACCGCCGCAGGATCGATGGCCGACGGCTACATGTTCAACGACGGCGAAGAGGATTGGGGGTGGAACGCCGTCTGGGAAGGCGCGGCTCGCGTCGACTCGCTCGGCTGGATCGCCGAATACCGCATTCCACTCAGCCAACTGCGCTACGCACCGAGCGGCGACAACACGATGGGTGTGTTCATCGCGCGGCGCGTGGCGCGGCGCGGTGAGCGGATGGCCTGGCCGCTCATTCGTCGCTCGAAGACTGGTGCCGTCAGCCAGTGGGGTGAGGTGCCTGGCTTCGTCGGTCTGCAAGCGCCGCGTCGCGTCGAACTGATGCCGTACAGCGTCGGTCGTTACGGCTACAAGCCGCTCGGTGACGGTACACCGCGCAGTGCTGGCACCACGCAGTTCGGTGCCGATCTCAAGGTCGGGCTGACATCCAACGTCACGCTCGACGCCGCAATCAATCCGGACTTCGGCCAGGTGGAAGCCGATCCTGGCGTGTTGAATCTGAGCGCGTTCGAGCAGTTCTACGCCGAACGTCGACCGTTCTTCCTTGAAGGCAGCGGCATCTTCCGCTACGACATCGATTGCAACGATGGCGACTGTACGGGCCTGTTCTATTCGCGACGCATCGGACGGTCACCGCAGCTGGGTGGCGACTATGGTGACGCGGCCTCACCGCAGCAGTCGACGATCCTCGGTGCGGCGAAGGTGACGGGTCGCCTGGGCAACGGACTCTCGATCGGGTTTCTCGATGCGGTGACGGATCGCGTGCGAGGCACGCAGGCGCGCACCATCGAGCCGATGACGAACTACGGTGTGATGCGCCTGCAGCAGGATCTGCGCGGCGGCAACTCCGGTATCGGCCTGATGCTCACCAACACGTCGCGTCGCACCGACGAATGGACGCGTGATGTCCTGCGTGGTGACGCATGGACCGGCGGTCTCGATGCGCGACATCGTTTTGGCGGCAACCGCTTCCAGTTGTCGGCACAGCTCGCGGGGAGTCGAGTGTCAGGCACGGCGGCAGCGATCGCGCGCACACAGACGTCGAACGTGCACCTCTATCAGCGGCCGGACGCATCACACCTGACGCTCGACAGCACGCGCACGTCTCTGGCGGGCAGCATGGCGCAGGTGTCCCTCGACAAGCAGGGTGGCGGCGTCACGCGATTCAGCACGAGCGCGTGGTACATGACACCGGGCTTCGAGATCAATGATCTCGGATTCCAGTCGCGTGCCGATGTGCAGTCGTACAACAACTGGTTTGCCCTGCAGTACCAGAAGCCGACGAATTGGTACCGCATGGCGTTCGTGAATTTCAACCAATACCAGCAGTGGAATACCGGCGGGCAGCTGCTGGAACTCGGCGGCAACATCAACGCCCACGCCCAGTTCGCGAACCAATGGTGGGGGCATGTCGGCTACGGCTTGAACGCGATG
>JANLPZ010000006.1:0-1549 GCA_031367535.1 Gemmatimonadaceae bacterium | reverse complement strand
TTGAAATCGGACCGACGGCAGTGTTGTCCGGATTGTCGCGTGCCTCGTTGCTCGACGCTGGTGTGAGCGATGCGGTGTCCGTCCCATCACTGCGTGCCGGCATCGATCCGTGGATCACGCTCACCGATGCACTGGGTCGCGGCTGGGTACGCGGCATGACGGTGCGCTGGAAGCAGTTCGCGCAGGGAAGCGGTGCCCGGCCGGCGCTTCCGACCTACTCGTTCCAGCATCAGCGGTACTGGCTTGCCGCGAGTGACACGCCACGTCGCCTTCGTGCTGCAACAGCTGCCACCGATGGTGGCCTGCTTGGCGCACGGCTGCCTGGGCCTGTTGCGACGTTCGCGGTACCGATCGGTCCCGATGCGCCGGCCACGCTGCGTGAACACATCGTGCGCGGTCGCCCGCTCTTCGCTGGCTCCGCATTCATCGATGTTGCGCTGCTTGCCGCGACCAAAGTGCTCGGCCAGTCATCAACGGCACTGCACGACATCCGCTTCATCGCGCCGCTGGAAGTGGGGCGCGACGATCGCGAGGCCTGTCTCACCGTCGAACTTCGTGACGATGGTGAGGCGACCGTCACGCTGTTCAGCCAGGCGCTGGGTGATGTCTCCTCCGCGTGGACATTTCACATGCGCGCGCGCGCGAGTGTCGCCGCAGTCGAATCGCCGAACAGCGAAAGCATCAGCGCGTTGCAACAGAGTCTCTCTGAGCATATCGACCAGGACGGTGTCTACGCTGCATTTCTGCGTCGAGGCATCACGATCGGCGATTCTGTGCGCACGGTGCGCGAACTCTGGCGCTCGGACGGTTCGGCGCTGGCGCGCCTTGTCGTATCGAGTGATGTGAGTGTCGGTGAGCATCTCGCGTCCGTGCTGGATGGCGCGTTGCAGACCCTTGGTGTCGCGGCCCCGAACTTCCATGATCGCACTGGTCGGTCGCAGGTGCGCATGCTCGCGCGTATCGGCGCGGCGCAGATCCATGGTGACCTCGCGGACGCTGCCTGGTGCCACGCCACCATGACACCGGAGGATGACGCAGCAGCGTGGAGCGGTACCCTGCGCGTGCTCGACGAGGCTGGCGACGTGCTTGCGTCATTCACCGACCTGTCACTCGTCGTAGCGCCAGACGCCGATGATGTCGCGACTGCGGCCCTCACGTATGATCTGTCGTGGGAAGAGGCGCCGCTCGCGGTGGACGCCGAGCTGCCGCACCCTGATGCACTCGCGCTATTGATGTCAGAGCGGCTCGACGTGCTCGGTGCCGAACACGGTTTCGCTGAGTATGACGAACTGATTCCGGTGCTCGGAGCGACCGCCGCCGCGTATGCGTCGCGTGCGTTGCAGACACTTGGTCTCACCGATGCTGGTACGACGCCATCGGATGACGCGTTGTCGCCAGTGCTCCCGCAGCATCATCGCCTGGTGAAACGTCTGCTCGCGCTGTCAGCGCGTGGCGATGATTCGTTGATGCCGGATGCCGTGACGCGCGCGCGCGTCCGCGCGATGGGCGGCGGAGAGATGGAGATCCTCGAGCGCTGCGGCGAACGACT
>JANLPZ010000208.1:0-7606 GCA_031367535.1 Gemmatimonadaceae bacterium | reverse complement strand
CGGCGCAAGCCACCGGCCCGGACCTGCCGTATACCTCACGCGCAAAGAAGGTGCTCGAGCTGGCGATGAGCGAAGCCCGCGAGCTCAACCACAGCTACGTCGGAACGGAACACCTGCTGCTTGGCCTGCTCCGTGAGGAGAAGGGCATTGCCGCGCAGGTGCTTACCGACAGCGGTGTGAATCTGGATGCCGCGCGTGCGGAAACGTTGCGACTGCTGGGCACCGAAATGCCGCAGGGTGGCACTCCGACTGCGCAGGCCAGCTCTGGGGCGACACCGGGCGGTGCCGCGAGCGGTGGTGGCGCGAAGGCCGAGAAGAAGTCGAAGACGCCGGCCCTCGATCATTTCTGTCGTGACCTGACGGCGCTCGCGGCCGAAGGCGCGCTCGACCCCACGATCGGTCGTGCGAAGGAAATCGAGCGGGTGATGGAAGTCCTGTCGCGCCGCAAGAAGAACAATCCGGTGTTGATCGGTGAGCCTGGTGTCGGCAAGACGGCGATCGTGGAAGGCCTCGCGCAGTTGATCTCGGGCGGCAACTGTCCGGACAACCTGCGGGACAACCGCGTGCTGTCGCTCGACATGGCGGCCGTGATCGCGGGGACCAAGTATCGCGGTCAGTTCGAAGAGCGGCTCAAGGCCGTCATGAATGAGATTGCGCAGAACAAGAACGTGATCCTGTTCATTGACGAGCTGCACACGCTGGTTGGTGCCGGCGCGGCCGAAGGTGCGATCGACGCGAGCAACATGCTCAAGCCGGCTCTCGCACGCGGTGAACTGCAGTGCGTCGGTGCCTCGACGCTCAACGAGTATCGCAAGTACATCGAGAAGGACGGCGCACTCGAGCGTCGCTTCCAGACCGTGATCGTGGATCCGCCGACGGTCGATGAGACGGTCGAAATCCTGAAGGGTCTGCGCAAGAAGTACGAGGATCATCATCGCGTGACGATTCCCGATACGACGTTGTTCGCCGCGGCGAAATTGTCGGAGCGCTACATCACCGACCGTTTCCTGCCGGACAAGGCGATCGACGTGATCGACGAAGCGGGTGCACGTGCACGTCTTGCGGCGCAGGTGCCGCCGGCGGACGTGGCTGATCTGCGTGCGCAGCTCGATCAGGTGAACGTGGACAAGGAAGGTGCGGTCCGCGATCAGAACTTCGAAAAGGCCGCGTCATTGCGCGATCGCGAGCGCGAACTGCAGTCGGAAATTCGCCAGCGCCAGGAAGAGTGGGAGCAGCGTCGTCAGTCGTTCCGCCCGGTGCTCGGTGAGGAGGAGATCTCCTTCATTGTGAGCCGCTGGACCGGTATTCCCGTCACGCGCCTGCAGGAAGCCGAAACGGCTCGCCTGCTGCGCATGGAAGAGGAGATGCACGCGCAGGTCGTTGGTCAGGAAGAGGCGATCAAGTCACTGGCGCGCTCGATTCGTCGCAGCCGCGCGGGCCTCAAGGATCCGAACCGTCCGATCGGCAGCTTCATCTTTTGTGGGCCAACGGGTGTCGGCAAAACAGAAGTCGCACGGCAGCTGGCGAAGTTCCTGTTCGCCGACGCATCGGCCCTGATCCGCGTCGACATGAGCGAGTACATGGAGAAGTTCTCCGTGTCGCGTCTGATCGGTGCACCGCCGGGCTACGTCGGGTACGAGGACAGCGGGACGCTGACCAAGGCCATCCGCCGGAAGCCGTACAGCGTCATCCTGCTCGATGAAATCGAGAAGGCGCATCCGGATGTGTTCAACATCCTGCTGCAGGTGCTGGACGAAGGACACCTGACGGACAACTACGGCCGCGTGATCGACTTCAAGAACACGGTGGTCATCATGACCAGCAACGTGGGCGCGAAGGAGATCACGAAGGGCAAGGCACTCGGATTCGGCACGATGGACAGCCGGGGCAGTTTCGAGCGGATTTCGGAGAAGGTGAAGGAAGAGTTGCAGCATACCTTCAATCCGGAGTTCCTCAACCGTCTGGACGACGTGATCGTCTTCCACCAGCTGAGCCGCGAGCACATCGCGAAAATTGTGAGCGTCATGCTGCGCGAAGTGCAGAAGCGTCTGTCGGACGAGGAGCTGACGTTGAAGCTCTCCGACGCCGGCAGTGACTTCCTCGCCAAGCACGGGTTCGACGAGATGTACGGGGCGCGTCCGCTGAAGCGGGCGATCCAGCGCTACATCGAGGATCCGCTCTCGGAGAAGATTCTCCTGGGCGAGTTCTCGAAGGGCGACGAGATCGACGTGGATGTGGCCGAAGACGGGACGAAGCTTCAGTTCCGGGTCTCAGCCAGCGCGACGCCGGCCGCCTGAGCGACGCCGTCCCCCTCCGGAACTGACGTTCCGTGAAACAGCCGACCGGGTCGCGGGTAGACCCGGTCGGCTGACCCGTTACATTTTCCCTGCTTATGCCCGTTTTCCGTCACTCCGCGGCTGCCATCGTGGCCGCTGTTCTCTGCCTGCCCCTCTCCCGCGCTCTGGCGCAGCAGGAGGGGCCGGGACCGTGTGCTCTCCCCGACTCGATTGTGGTGGAGGGCAACACGCGCATCACGAACGATCAGATTCTCGCAGACGGCGAGATGGCAACAGGCATCGCGCTCAACTTCAAGAGCGTCCAGCGTGCGATCAAGCAGATCTATGCGACCGGCAACTTCAGCGATGTGCAGATCGGTTGCCGAGTGCACGACGGGCCGCCGATTCTGGCGTCGATCGTCATCCGGGTGACGGAGCGGCCGATTCTTGGCGATGTGGATGTGATCGGTGGTGATCGCATTTCGACGCGCACGCTGAAGGACAAGGTCGATCTGCTGATCGGTCGTCCGGTGGATGCCGCGCTCGTTGCGAAGACGAAGCAGCGCATCGACTCGGTGTACGAGGCGGCCGGTTTCTATCTGGCACGTGTGACTGTCGACACGACCACGCTCGCTGATCAGCGCGCCAAGGTGACGTTCCGCGTGTCGGAAGGCCGACGCCTGGCGGTGAGCGGTATCCGCGTGAACGGTCTGCACGCGCTCGCGCCGGCCGATGTTGTCGCAACCATGAAGACGAAGCCGGAAGGTTTCCTCTGGTTCCGCAAAGGCGAGTTCGACGAAGACAACTTCGCGGGCGATCTGACCGAGCGTATTCCGGGGTTTCTCGGCAAGCAGGGCTTCATCGACGGTGTGGTCGAGCACGACACACTGGTTGTCGATCGCGAGCGAGGCAAAGGGCTGATCGAGTTGCAGGTGCGCGAAGGTCCGCGGTATGCGCTCGGCACGTTCGAAGCGCTTGGGAATCGACGCTTCTCGAGTGAAGAAGTGCAGCGCCTCTATCCGTTCCAGCCGCAGTCGCTGTCGCTGACGGAGCGCGCCAAGGGGTTGCTGCGTCGCAAGGGGCCGTCCTTGCCGCCGAACACCTTCGACCAGGGTCGATGGGAAGAAGGCACTCGGAAGATGCAGACCGCGTACAGCAACGAAGGCTACATCTACGCCCGTGTGCGTCCGATCGTCGATCGCGACACCACAGCGGGCAAACATGTCGCGAACCTGCGCTGGGAAATCGAGGAAGGGCAGCCGGCGATCGTGAACCGCGTCGAGATCCTCGGCAACGATCACACTGTCGAAAGCTGCATCCGCAATGCACTGCTGATCTTGCCGGGCGACGTGTTCAACCAGGACCGACTCGTCCGCTCCTATCAGAACATCGCGAACCTCGGCTTCTTCGAGACGCCGGTGCCGAATCCGGACACGCGTCCCGATTCGAGTGGCGACGTGGACATCATTTTCCGCGTCAAGGAAAAGCAGACCGGCAACGTGAACTTCGGTGCGTCGGCGGGTCAGGGACTCGGCATTGGTGGCTTCATCGGTCTGCAGCAGCCGAACCTGTTCGGACGCTGCAAGTCCGGCACGGTCAATTGGAACTTCGGTCGCTACCAGAACAACTTTCAGCTGTCGTATACCGATCCGCAGATCCGTTTGTCGCAGATTTCGGGCACGCTGAGCGCGTATCGCACGCAGAATCGCTATCAGAGCATCGGCGGCTTCTCGAACTTCAACGGCGGATACGGTCAGCCGATTCAAACGGGCATGAGCCTGCAGTTCGGTTTTCCGATTCCGCAGTCACCGTACATGCACCTCTTCCTGTCGTATGGTCTGGAGAGTGTGCGGTTCGGCAGCTCCGGCTTCCTTGGTGATCTGGCGTCGCAGTACAGCGGCTCGAACATCCGCAGTTACGTCGGTGCGACGTTGGGCTATGACACGCGCGTCGATCTGCCGTTCGCGTCGGCCGGTGCATCGCGATCGTTCACGGCGCAGTTCAACGGGCTCGGTGGGACGTCGCGATTCCAGCGTTACTCGATCGACCTGAAGAACTATGCAACGCTGGCGCAGATCGGTGGCTCGAAGCCAGGGTCGCAGCCGCTCAAGGTGATTGCCGGCTTAACGGTGCGTTCGGGCGCGGTGCTCGGTAACTCGGGCGCGTTCCGCTACACGCAGCAGTTCAACATGGGCGGCGTGCAGTACGGCGAGCCGCTGCGCGGCTACCCCGAGTTCTCGATCACGCCTGACGGCTATCTGCCGGATGCGACGACGAGTTCAGCGGCGTACACGAATCCGGGTGCGGCGTTCTTCTCGACGACGGCGGAAGTCGGCATCCGCTTCAACTCGATGTTCTACGTGAACGGGTTCTTCGACGCGGGCAATGTGTATCGCCGCGTGCAGCAGTTTGACCCGACCCGGCTGTTCCGAGGCACGGGTATCGGTTTGTCCACTGTCACACCGCTTGGGCCCCTTGGACTGGACTGGGCCTACGGCATGGACCGTGTGGACAGCTTCGGCCGCCCGGCGCCCGCCTGGCAGCTGCATTTCCGCCTCGGCGGCCAATCGTTCTGATCATTTTCCTTGTGGAGTCTGCAATGCGTTTCGTGAGTCGGATGGTGTTGTCTGGAGTGATGCTGGCAGCGGTGACATCGGTCGCAGTGGCGCAGGGTGCAGCGCCGGCGACGACGGCACCGGCGGGCGTACTCAAGGTTGCGTATGTCAATTCAGCCCAGATCCTCGAAGGCGCGCCTGGCCGTGCGGAAGCACTGGCCCAGTTCGAGAAGGAAACGTTGCCGATGCGTACGCAGGTGCAGCGCATGAGCGACTCGCTGCAGGCCATCATCACGAACTATCAAAAGGCGGCACCTCAGCTGACGCCGGCGATACGTTCCGAGAAGGAAGCCGCGATCGGTGCGAAACAGCAGGAATTTCAGCAGCGTGCGCAGGAGATGCAGCAGGCCGCGCAGGCGCGTCAGGAAGAGCTGATGGCTCCGATCATGGAGCAGGTCAACAAGGTGATTCAGGATGTGCGCGCCGAAGACGGCTACAGCTTCATCTTCGATTCTGGTGCGCAGGTGTCGTTCATCGTGTCGGCCGACAAGAACCTCGACATCACGTCGCGCATCATCGATCGATTGAAGTCGCTCGGCCCGCCGAAGTTGCCGGCGCCGTCCACCGTGGCTCCGGCCGCTGTTGGCCCGACGAAGCCCACAACGACTGGCCCCGTGGCGGCGCCGGCTGGCGTGACGCGGAAGCCGTAATTCGGTGACACCGGCCGAGCAGGGCGCGGGATCGTCGGCTGCGCTCACCGCGGCGGCGATCGCTGCGGCCGTCGGCGGCACGCTCGACGGTGATGGCAGTGTGACAGTGACGCGCGTGGCCGGCCTCGATTCGGCGGACGCCGCGTCACTGTCGTTTTTCAGCGCATCGAGATACAGCGACGATGCGATGGCAACACGCGCTGGCGTGGTGTTCGTCACTGCACCACTCGCGACTCACGTTGCGCACGTGCCGGCGCGCATCGTGGTGAGCAAGCCGCAGGAGGCGATGCTTGCCGCACTGACGCTGTTGCATCGGCCCACGCCATTCACGCCTGGCGTGCACGCGAGTGCCGTCGTTGGTGACGGCGTGACGCTGGGCGACGGCGTCGCGATTGGTGCACGCGCGGTGATAGGTGACGGCAGCACGATCGGTGCACGCTCACGCATTCATGCCGGCGTGACACTTGGCGACAACGTCGTCGTCGGCACCGACTGCATCGTCCATCCCGGCGTGGTGGCGTATGCCAATACGCAGATCGGTGATCGTGTGATCGTGCAGGCCGGTGCGGTGCTTGGCAGTGATGGCTTCGGCTATGTGTTCGGCAATGGTGCGCACCAGAAGATTCCGCACGTTGGTCGATGCGTACTCGAATCGGACGTCGAGATCGGCGCCAACACGACGATCGATCGTGGCAGTATCGGTGACACCGTGATCGGCGCTGGCACCAAGATCGACAACCTTGTGCAGGTCGGCCACAACGTGCGCATGGGCAAGCTTTGTCTGGTGATGGCGCAGGTCGGCATCTCGGGCTCGACGCGCATTGGTGATGGCGTGATCATCGCCGGGCAGGCTGGCATTCAGGGCCACATCTCGATTGGCGCCGGCGCACGGATCGGCGGCCAGTCCGGCGTCTTCGGCGACGTGCCGGCCGGCGAAACGTGGAGTGGGTATCCCGCGCGTCCGCATCGGGAATCGTTGCGCGTGCAGGCCGCCGCGCATCGCCTGCCAGCGCTGCTGAAAACGCTCGTGCCGCGCACGGGAAAATCCGAGTGACCGCACTGCGCCGTCAGACGATCGAGCGGCCTGCGACCGTGAGTGGCTTCGGGCTGCATCTCGGGCAGGCAGTGACGCTGCGGTTCGAGCCCGGTGCTCCGAACAGTGGTGTCGTCTTCGCGCGTTCGGATCGCCCTGACGCACGGCCCGTTCCGGCGCACGCGAGTGTGGCGGTGCTGGCCGAGCGTCGCACGCAGCTTGGTGAGGGCGACGATGCCTTCCACACGGTGGAGCACGTGCTGGCGGCGGTGGCTGCATTGCAGATCGACGACCTGCGCATCGTGATGGATGCGGCGGAGCCGCCGATCGCCGACGGCAGCGCGCAGGCCTTTCTCGACGCGTTGCGTGGTGCCGGTGTGCGTGAGCATGGCGGACCGGCGCGTTATCTCGTGGTGACGACGCCGATTCGTGTCGTCGACGGCGACTCCGTGTACGAAGCGACGCCGTCGGCGCGGCTGGATCTGGATGTCTCAATCGTGTTTCCGCACCCGCTGATCGGGCTACAGGACACGAAGTTGGCGGTGACGCCGGAGTCGTTCACGCGCGAGCTGGCCGGCGCTCGGACGTTCGGCTTCCTGCACGAGGTGGAAGCGTTGCGCGCGGCAGGCTTGATTCAAGGGGCGAGTACGGCCAACGCGATCGTGCTGGACGCCGATGGACTGGTGGAGACGACGCTGCGCTGGCCAGACGAGTTCGTGCGCCACAAGGCGCTCGATTGTGTGGGAGACCTGGCGCTGGCAGGAGCCCGAGTCCGTGGGCACATCCGCGCATTTCGACCGAGCCACAAGGGCACGGTCCTGTTCGTCCGCGAGCTGCTCCGGACAGCGAAGGAGGAGACCACGGTGCTGGGATTCGAAGAGATCATGAAGGTGCTGCCGCACCGCTATCCTTCCCTGCTCGTGGATCGCATCCTCGAGATGGAGGAGGGGAAGCGCGTGGTGGGCATCAAGAACGTGACCATCAACGAGCCATTTTTTCAGGGGCATTTCCCGGGGCATCCGATCATGCCTG
>JANLPZ010000180.1:0-16901 GCA_031367535.1 Gemmatimonadaceae bacterium | reverse complement strand
TCGCGAAGCGTCGCAAGGCGTAAGCTGTCGGTTCTTACGACATTATTGTGTGGGGCGGCTGTCACGGCACCCCCGCCCCACACTTTTTTCTTTCCTTTTCCAGCGCTGGATCGTTTTGGGGCGATCGTCGGACAGCCCGGAGGGTTTGCGCGTCGCGAGCATCTCCATTCGCGATCCAACGGCAACTGCTTCGGGAAAGGAGCTTAGCGAGCGCACGGAATGTGCTGGTTGCATCGCTCACGGTAACGCGAGACGCCGCTGAATTTCTTCGGAACTGCTGTTCACAAAAAAATCAGTCGTGCGCGATGGGCAGAACGTCGCATGAAACGCACGCCGTTAGCTCCGTGCGCTCCTCACCCAGAGTCTTTGGCCCGCGACGAGCGGATCATTGTTGCGGGCGCACTCCCCGTTCTCCCCGTGCTATCAGCCACAAAGCAGTTCAGATGGACGAGACAATGAAGCCGCCCACAAACTGCAGCAGGTAGTACAGAATCAACGGCGAGATGTCGAACGGGCCGAGCGATGGGATGACCTGACGCAGTGGCGCAAGAAGCGGCTCGGTGATGGTGTACGTCCAGCGCAGCCAGCGCGCGCGCGCCAGGCTGCCAAACCACGACGACAACACCCGGATCATCAGTGCGATCTGCAGGATGGCGAATGTCAGCTGCACTACCGCGCGCAACGCACCGCGGGGGCCGGAGCTCAAACCGACCATCGTTGACGCGAGAATTCCGATGATGTAGCCGAGCAGCGATTGCGCGAGAATGCCGAGCACGATGAACGCGGCCAAGCCCCACCAGGGAATTGTTGCCGGCGAACCGCCGGCGTTCAGCACCGGCGCTTCGACTGGTCGCAGAAAGGGATCGATGCGCTCGCGGGCGAAACGCCCGAGCGGTGTAAAGGGACTGATGCGACGTGTCCGGGTCGCCCAGCTGAGTGCGCACGCGGCCGCGACGACGCAGGCCGCAGCAAACAGTGCGGGGCGGCTGTAGTACGAAATGACCGACAGGACGGCGATGAGCGTTTCCATAGCGGCAATCTAAGGTTGGCAGCGGCGCTGGATGCGCGCGTTGCGCGGGCGCCGACGGTCAGCGGCTGTCACCGTGATTATGGTAGGGCATTCCAGATGTGCGGATTCTAAGGCCCACGCGACGCAGCGATTCTTGCTGACGCTGCGTGACGTGGTTCGCATCGTTGTATTCAACGCCTGATCCTCCTGAATGCACCACGATTCCGAGCCGGTTCGCCAGGCTCCGCCGCTTCGTGTGGTCCTGTTGATGGATGCGTTCGTCCAGCCCCTGTGGGTTGCGGATGCCGTGCGCGAATTGCTCGCCAGCAGCGCCATCGAAATCACCACCGTGGTGCTGAATGGAACCGCGGAACCCTGGGTGCCGCCGCCGCCCCGCCGCAGCATCTTCACGCGACTATTGAATGCATGGCACAAGCGCGATGCCGTGCTGCTCGATCGGTATTTGCGCTTCGATGCACGTCGGTATCCGGCGCAGGGCCGCGATCCATTCGCGCCGACGGACTTGACGGAGGACCTCGGGGCACTGCCACGCATCACGGCGCTGCCTCGACAAACACAGTTCAGCGACTTCTTCGACGAAGCATCGTTGACCGCACTGCGAGAGCTGGCACCCGACGTCGCTGTGCGTTTCGGCTTCCGCATTCTACGCGGTGCTGTGCTTGGCATTCCGCGGTGCGGCGTCTGGTCTTTTCATCACGACGATAATCGTATGATTCGCGGTGGGCCCGCGGCGTTGTGGGAAGTGTTGCTCGGCTGGTCGGCGACCGGCGCGGTGTTGCAGCGACTGTCAGAAGATCTGGACGCCGGTGCGACGCTGGCACGCACCTGGTCGGCAACGAACCCGATCTCCGTCAACCAGAATCGCATCGCGCTGTATCGCGCCGCAGGGCCACGGCTTGCGCACACGTTGCGCGAATTGCATCGCCGAGGCCCGGACGCGCTTGCGCTGCGGCCGGGCGAATCGCGATTTCAACCGTATTCGAAAAAACTGTTCGTGGCGCCGACGGCACCGGAACTGATCGTCGGCCTGTCCAAAGTTCTGTGGCGATTGATCGTGCGAAAGTCGCTCGATGTGGGGATGGACGAGCAGTGGCAGTTGCTGTACGGCTTCGACATGCGGCAATCGGACGGCAACGTGGTGCCGCAGTCGTCGATGTTCCGGCTCCACCAAGTCGTTCCACCGAAGGACCGATTCTGGGCCGACCCGTTTCCTGTGATGCACGAAGGTCGCTTCTTCGTGTTCTTCGAAGAACTGATTTTCGCCGATGGCAAGGGACGCATCGTTGTGGCCGAGTTCAATGCGAAGGGCCTGGTCGGCACGCCGCACGTGGTACTCGAACGCAGCTGTCATCTCTCGTATCCCTTCGTGTTCCAGCACGCTGGTGAGTGGTACATGATGCCGGAGATGGGCGAACACGGTGCGCAGGAATTATTTCGCGCGACGTCGTTCCCGGATCAGTGGGAACTGCACGATACGATGCGATTCGGTCGCACCATCGTCGATCCGACCCTGCATTTTGATGGCGAACGGTGGTGGCTGTTCGTCGGCACGGCGGCATCGACCGATTGCGCTTGTGATGAGCTGAGCCTGTATCACGGCGACAGTCCACTTGGTCCGTGGACACCACACGTCGGCAACCCGGTGGTCTCGGATGCCCGCAGCTCTCGTCCGGCTGGCCGCATCTTTCGCGTCGGTGACGATCTCATCCGTCCGGCGCAGGATGGCACGCCGACGTACGGATCGGCGATCGTTTTCAAGCGGATCCTGCGCCTGGACCTCGATGCATATATCGAGGAGCCGATCGGTCGTATCGATCCGGACTGGGTGAAGTCGATGGTCGGCACCCACACGATCAATGCGGCCGGCCAGCTGACGATGATCGACGGTCGCGTCCGGCGCAAACGCTGAGCGGTGGTCGAGATAGATAAAATACATTGATAAGCGCGGACCGGCGGCGGCATCCGTTACACAATCGCAAGCCGTATCGTCATTCGGTGATGGAGATGTGCGCCTTGACCGGCCATTCGATATCGCGACGGAACCGTCACGCCAGCCGGGGTAGGGGTGTGAGATGCCGTCCAGACGTGCGATTCTTCCGCAGTTCCTTTGGTCCCCATCCGGAGCCTGTGGCTGTGGGGACTCTTTCATCATAATGACGTTTCAGTGACCGACGCGCGCCCTACTACCCTCGACAAGACGCTCTGGGCTCCACTTGGTGCGGCGTTGCTGCTGTTTGCTGCGCTGTACGCGAAGCCCGCGTATCTGCTCGTGCGTGATTGGACGAACTTCGACAATCCGGATTCCGGCACCGGTCTGCTCCTGGCGCCGCTCGCGATCTGGTTTGCGGTGCAGACCGGGCTCAAGGAAGCGCGCAAGCCGGCTGCCGCGCTGGCCGTGCTTTTTTTGCTGTCCGCAATCGGGCTGCGCTACGTCTCCGACCTCGCGGCCGAGTTGTTCACGATGCGCGTGTCGATGCTGATGGGCGCCGCCGGTCTGATCCTCTGGTTCTTCGGATTGAAACAACTGCTGGCCTGGTGGCTGCCATTCGTGCTGCTCGGCCTCGCCATTCCACTGCCGGAACTCGTGATCGCGAAGCTGACCGCGCCGCTGCAGCTGATCGCGTCGCGCATCGGTGCCTCACTGATCGAATGGCGCAACATCCCGGTGATGCTGAACGGGAATGTGATCCGGATTCCCGGTCACGATCTGTTCGTCGCTGAAGCGTGCAGCGGCCTGCGGTCACTGACCGCGCTGGTGAATCTGGGTGTGCTGCTCGGCGCGATGTTGCTGGTGAAGCCATGGTCGCGCGTGACACTTCTCGTGCTTGCGGTTCCAATGGCGATTCTGATCAACGGATTCCGCATTTTCCTGACGGCGTTTCTCGTGTATTTCGTGAGCCCGGAAGCGGGATCAGGCTTCATGCACACGACGGAAGGCTGGCTCATGTTCGTGATCGCGTTCGCATCGCTTGGTGCAGTGGCCTCGCTGCTGCTGTTCATCGAAGGCCGGATCGCTCGGCGCCACGCGCCGGTGGGCGCCATTCCGACAGAAGCTCATGGCTGAACTCTCCAGCTTCGTTCCTGCCGTCATTCTTGGTGTCGGGCTCGGGTTGCTTGGCCTGACGCACGATCAGGAACGACCGACGCCCGTGGCGCCGATCGCAGGCATTCTCGATACTGTGCATGGCTATACCCACACCGGCATCGAGGTCGACACGAACTCGCAGCGAGTGGCGGGCATGGACGAATACGTGAATCGCGTGTATTCGAAGGACTCGACGCAGGTGTTCAGCCTGTACGTCGGCTACTACACATATCAGACGCAGGGCAAGTCGATTCACTCGCCGCGCAACTGTCTGCCAGGAGCAGGCTGGGAGCCAGTCGAGAGTGCCACGCTTCCAATCGGCTCGGCGCCGGGCATTGGTTCGCGCGACATGAACAAGTACGTGCTCGCAAATCAGGGGAACTACGCGGCGGTCTACTACTGGTATCAGGGTCGCGGACGCATCGAAAGCAATGAGTACACGGTCAAGCTCAACCTGATGCGCGATGCGGCGGTGTTCGGTCGCACCGAAGAAGCGCTGGTGCGACTGGTCGTGCCGCTGCACACGCAGAACGATCGCTCGCAGGAGCACATTCGCGCCGAGATATCGCGGGCCGATTCGCTGGCCATTTCGCTGGCACCTCGCCTGGCGCGCGAAGTCGCCGTGGCGCTGCCGGCTGCCCCACGCGCATGATCATCAGAGGCGTGGCGCGCGACTACGCTGTCGCAGTCGACGTCATCCGTGCACCGATTCGACGTGCGCATCGCTGACGATTCACCAAAAGCCATCGGCGCAGCGAAGGCGCTTGGCCCGCACGAGGAAGTAGCGGGCAGCGCGAGTCATGATCAGGCCATTGCCAGCGGTGTGATGTGGCAGGGTGCGCTGCGATGGCTGTCGCAGGCACTGTCCTGGACAGCGACGATCGTGATCGCGCGGAAACTGTCGCCGGAGGACTACGGTATCGCCGGCTCGGCGACGGTGCTGGTGGGACTGCTGTCACTGATCAACGAGAGTGGGCTCGGTCGCGCGGTGGTGATGCGTCGCGATCGCGATCAGACTGTGGTGCGACAGGCGCACGGCGCTGCGATCGCCGTCGGTTTCGCCTCGGCGATTTTCATGTTGTTGAGCGCGATTCCGATCGCGCGCTTCTACAACGAGCCGCGCGTCGCACCGGTCATCGCCGTGTTGTCGATCGCGCTCATCTTCAGTGGCGCCAATGCCGTCCCATTGGCGGTGCTGCAGCAGCAGCTGCAGTATCGACGCCTGGCCGCGATCGATTTCGGCAAGGCAACGGCGCAGGCGTCCACGGTGCTCCTGTGCTCGCTGCTCGGTCTCGGATACTGGTCACTCGCTCTGGGCCTGCTCGCCGGTCACATCGTGGCGATGCTGTTCACGCGGCGTTATTCCACCATTCCGGCACGGCGACCGACCTCGCTGGTACTCGGGCCGACGGTCGTCTATGCGCGGCATTTGATGGTGAGTGCCGTGGCCTGGTACCTGTATTCGAACGCGGACTTCGCCATCGTTGGCCGCGTCCTCGGACTGTCGGCGCTGGGCTACTACCAGTTCGCGTGGAACATCGCGCAGCTGCCGGGTGAGAAGCTCGCCAATGTGATGCAGGCGGTGGTCGGTCCATTTTTCGGTTCGATCGGTGATGACCGCAGCGCACTGCGCCACTACTTCCTTGTGCTGTCCGAGCTGCTCGTCGCGATCATGCTGCCCGTGCTGTGCGGGTTTGCGCTGGTCAGTCCGATCGCCGTGCCGCTGATCTTCGGCGACAAGTGGATCGTCGCCGTCCCCGTGCTGCAGGTGCTCGTGCTGGCGTCGGCACTGAGCAGTCTGGCGCTGCTCAGTCAGCACGTGCTCGGCGCAACGGGTGAAGCGATCGTCGCAACGCGGCTGAATCTGACGGCACTGGTCGTGATGCCGATCGCCTTTCTGATCGCGGCGCGCATGTACGGATCGCTAGCGGTCGCGACTGTGTGGCTGCTAGCACAGCCGGCGCTGATCGGCTTGCCGCTGCTGCGCATGAAGCGCGCGATCGGTTTGTCGCTTCCAGCATATTTGCAGAGCCTCAAGGCACCGATCATCAGCGCGACGGTGATGTCAATCAGCGTTGCGTTGCTCGATCTCGTATTGTCGTCGATGGTCCCGATCCTGCGTTTGGCGATTCTGTCCACTGTCGGGGCGGCCATCTATGCCGCGGTATTTTTCGGATTCTTCGGAGCGCGCGTGAGAGCCATCGTGGCACTCTGGAAGGGCCGCTGATGTTCGCCATGAGTCTCATGCCCGCCTGTGTCGTGTCACCCTTCTGTTCGCTCACCTTCAACACCTGGGCGCCGTACCTTCCAGGATGGTGATCACGGATGGCCGATGAGTACTGTGTCGTAATACCGGCACACAATTCGGAACGATTCATCGCAACGACTCTGGCCTCTGTCTACCGCCAGACACGGGCACCACAGGATGTGATCGTTGTGGACGACGGCTCCACTGATCGCACGGTGAAAGTCGCCGCGGAAGCAGGTGCCCGCGTAGTCTCGACGTCCGGGCAGCACGGACCGAGTGTCGCACGGAACCTCGGCGTCAATTCGACGTCGGCTCCGCTGATCGCATTCCTCGATGCCGATGATGAATGGCTGCCGGAACACGCGGCCACGCTGATGCCCGCGTTCGGCGATGCGGCCACCACGTTCGCCGGCAGTAACGCGGAAAAGTTCGGGTCCGAGCTTGGTCTCGTCGCGCCGCGCATCGGTGCCGGTGCGGTGACCGATCTGCGCGATCTGCTGATCTCGGAGAACCCGGTGATTCAGTCGTCCGTGATCGTGCGCCGCGAGGCCTTCGTGACGGCTGGTGGCTACGACGAAACGATGCGCTTCTCGGAAGACTACGATCTCTGGACTCGCGTGGCCGAGACCGGCGAATTTCATCATGTGAACTCCGCGACTGTGCGTCGCCGGATGCACGCTGGTCAGGTCACGCAGCGGTTCCGCACCGACCTGGTGCACGCATGGTGGGTCGTGCGTCGCAAGACGGTCGCGCGTCGGTTGCGCTCCGCCTCGCAGTTCGAACGATTGCGCGTGCTGCAGTTGCTCGATCAGGCGGCGAAGCTCGACATCGACTGGGCCGTCTGGACCGGCGACAGCGCGATGCTTGCGATCATTCGCGATGAGATGCGCATCGCCGATGAGGAACTCGGACTCGGCACACGATTGAGCGCCGTCGGCGGGTTCGGTCAGCCCGCGCTCCGACTGTCGCAGGATGTGCGCTGCGGCAGCCGCTCGCTGCTGCAATTCATTCAAGGCCAGCGATGAGCGATGGCACGACACGCGTCCTGATCGTCGGACCGTCGTTGCGATATCTGGGTGGACAGGCAGTACAGGCCGAGCGTCTGATGAAAGGGCTGCGCACGATCGACGGGCTGGAGATCGAATATCTGGTGGTCGATCCCGTGCTGCCGGCACCGCTGGCGTGGTTGCAACGCATGACGTTCGTGCGCACCGTGGCGACCAGCGTCGCGTATCTGTGGTCACTCCTGCAACGCGTGCCGAAAGCTGACACCGTGCATGCGTTCTCCGCGTCGTACTGGAGCTTCCTGCTGGCACCGGTGCCCGCGATGCTGGTCGGCCGACTGTTCGGCAAACGCGTATTGCTGAACTATCACAGCGGCGAAGCGGACGATCATCTCACGCGCTGGGGATGGCACGCGAAGCCACTCATTCGCCTCGCCGATGTCGTGGTGGTGCCGACGGACTTTCTCGTCGATGTGTTCGCACGTCACGGAATTCCGGCGATCGCAATTGCCAATCATCTCGACGTGACGCGGATGATGGCACGCCAGCGTGATGTGCTGCGCCCGAAGTTCCTGTCGAACCGGAACTTCGAATCACACTACAACGTGACGGCGGTGCTGGATGCGTTCGCCCAGGTGCAGGCGACGCATCCGGACGCGGAACTCGTGGTGGCCGGCAATGGCTCGCTGCGCGGTGCACTCGAGGCGCAGGCGCGTACGCTCGCGCTGCGCAACGTGCGCTTCACCGGTCCAGTGCAACCCGACGACATGGCCGCGCTCTACAACGCCGCCGATGTGTATGTGAACGCCTCGCTGATCGACAACATGCCGCTCTCGCTGCTCGAAGCGTATGCGTCGGGCCTGCCGGTCGTCACGTCGGACGCGGGCGGCATTCCGTGGATCGCACGTGATGGCGAGACGGCGCGCGTCGTGCCGGCCGGCGATACGACCGCGCTGGCCGGTGCCATGCTCGACGTGCTCGCGAGTCAGGCACCAGCGAAGCAGCGTGCGGCGCAGGCACGCCGCTATGTCGAGCGGGAGTTCTCGTGGGCCGAGGTGGGGCCGAAGTGGAAACGCGTCTACATCGGCACACCGCCATGACGCGGCATCTCGAGGTCAGCGCCGGGTACTCGCGACGCTGACGAGTGTATCCTCGAACTGCGTCGCCACGGCGTCCCACGAACATTCACGGTCGACCAGTGCAAACGCGTTGTCGGCGATGCGGTCCGCGAGCGCGCGATCCTCGAGCATCTCGATGCAGCGAGCCGCGAACTCGTCGGGCGAGTCGGCCACCAGCAGATCGCGACCCGGCACACACGCCAGCCCTTCCATGCCCACGGCGGTCGAGACCATCGGCACACCGGCGGCCATTGATTCGTAGACCTTCATGCGTGTGCCGCCTCCGATGCGGAGCGGCAGAATCGCCACGCGCGAAGCCCACAGATATGGGCGTACATCATCGACCGTGCCGGTCACGGTGATCAGCGGATCTGCCGCGGCAAGCGCGACCAGGCGTGGATCCGGGCGACGTCCCACGATCGCGACGCTGCAGTCCGGCTTGTGCGCGCGAAGCTTCGGCAGGATCTCGTCGGCGAACCACAACATGCCGTCGATGTTCGGCAGCCAGTCCATCGAACCGACGAACACGAAGTCGGTGCTGGTGGCGCGCGGGCCGGCGTGCTGGAGTGACTGCACGTCGACGCCGGTCGGCACGTCCGACACATGGGTGATGCCGAACATACTGCGCATGCGATCGGCATCCACCGGCGACACTGCGATCACGTGGGCACTCTCACGGCAGACACGCTCCTCGTACCGGCGCATGCGATCGGCCTGCAACGTGTAGAACCAGCGATGCATCGGCGTTTTCGCATGTTCGGCGTGGCGCTCGAAGATCGTGGTCTCGACGTTGTGCTGGAACAGGACCGCGCCGTCGAGGGTCGGCATGTTCACACCACTCGCGGCAAAATCGCAGACGACGGCATCGAAATTCTCTCGCGCCAGCAGCGTGCGCACGGTCTCACGCAACGCGGCGGACTCGTAGCGTGTGACGGCGAGGGGCAGGTCCGACAGCATGAGATGCTGCGCGATCTGCAGCCCGATCTTCGGCGAGCGGCGCGACACCACCGGATGCGGCACCGGATACGCGTGCGAGCAGAAGGTGTGGGCCATGTCGCGACCGACCGACGAGCGCGGATCCTCGAGCGCAGCGTAGTGCACCTCGTGGCGCGCATGCAGCGGTTTGAGGATGCCCATCGAGCGGATCTGCCCGCCGCGCTCCGTCGGGTGCAGGAAGTACTGATTGACCCAGAGAATCTTCATGAGTGCCAAGGACGATTGGTTCCGGACGCCTGCAACAGCGATGGGGCCGGTTGCGTTGTGGCGGGCCGTGCAATCGCGAAAGCTATCGACACCGGCCGGGCCATTGTCCGTCGGTCATCGGTCGATGCGCGATTACCTTTCGGGCTGAATTCCGTCTCTGCAATGCCGATGCGTGCTGTCGCGGTCGCGACGGGTCGCTTGGCTGGATGCGACGCGTTTGTGCCATCGAGTGCCATTCGCCATCACCCGCTGCCTGCCTGCATGTCTATCCACCGAACGAGGCCGATGACGCACGAACGGCCCGCGTCGTGAGTGGACAAGGTTCGGAGCCCCGCGGACTGCTGTCGCTCCTGCGCGCGGACATCTCGGCAAAGGCGACCTGGTTGTACGGGTCATCGACGGCGCGATCGATCACCAAGACACTGCTGACCGATGGCACGCTGGCGATGGTGTTGTACCGCCTGATGCAGGCCAGTCAGCGCATCGGTCTGGTGCCGGTGGCGATGATTTTCAACAAGCTGAACGTCATCATGGGCGGCTGCATCATCGGTCGCGGGGCACACTTCGGACCTGGATTCGTGCTTGTCCACAGCAATGGCGTCGTGATCAATACTGCGGTCCGGGGCGGTCACGATGTGAAGATCGAGCATCAGGTCACGATCGGCGCGGAGCGCGGCCTGTCGCCGGTGCTTGGTGACGACGTCTTCGTGGGCGCGGGAGCGAAGATCTTGGGCGCGATCACTATCGGCTCGCGCGTGCGCGTTGGCGCCAACGCGGTCGTGGTGAAGGACGTGCCTGACGACGTGACGGCGGTGGGCGTGCCGGCGCGCTACCTGCCGCGGACCGATGCGGCCTGAAGTCCGCGCGATGAACGACGGAGCGACTGCGTGACCATTGCAGCGTGGTTCGTCGTCGGCTGCGGCATGCTGATTCTGTGGACGCTGTTCGGCTTTCCACTGCTGCTCGCCTGGCGTGCATCGCAGGTTTCCCGCGCGGACGCGGTCGCGCGCGACACACCGGACGATGCATTGCCGACCGTGACTGCGATCATCCCGGTGCACAACGGCGAGCGGTTTCTGGCGGCCAAGCTGGCCAGTGTGCTCGCGTCGGATTATCCGACGTCGCGGCTCGATGTGATCGTGTTGTCGGACGGATCCACCGATGGCACCGACGCGATTGCGGCTGAATTTGCGGCACGGGAACGTGTGCGCTTCGTGCGTCTGCCGAAAGGCGGCAAGGCAGCCGCGCTGACGGTCGCGTTCCCGATGACGGCGTGTGATGTGGTGCTGCTCACCGATGTGAGACAGCAGCTCAATGTCGACTGTGTGCGTCGTCTCGTGTCGCACTTCGCTGAGCCGCACATTGGTGTCGTGAGCGGCACGCTCCGGATTCGCAGCGGCGAGACGGCGGGCGAGGCGAGCACGGGGTTGTACTGGCGCTACGAGAGCTGGATTCGCGAGAGTCTCAGCCGGATCGATTCGGTGCTCGGTGCCACCGGCCCGATCTACGCGATGCGTCGCTCGCTCGTGCGCGCACTGCCGGTGAGCTGCATCCTCGACGACATGTGGCTGCCGATGCAAGCGGTGCTGGATGGATCACGCGCAGTACTGGCCTCGGATGCGATCGCGTGGGACTATCCGACAAGCCTGAATTCTGAATTCGCACGCAAGGTGCGCACACAGGCAGGGCTCTACCAGTTGTTGCGGCTCGAACCACGGATGCTTGATCCGATGCGTAACCGGCTGTTCTGGTCGTTCCTCAACCTGAAGATGGCGCGACTGCTGATGCCGCATGTGCTGATCGTGGCGGCGGTGGCGAGCGCCGTCCTCCCGATGCCGTGGCGGATGTACGCGCTGGGCGCTCAGGGACTCTTCTACGGAACAGCGGTGCTCGATCGGTTTATTGCCGACGGTTCGACTATAAGACGCATATCAGCCCCAATTGCGGCGTTCGTGACCCTGTTCGGCGCGGCATTCTGCGCGCAGGCCATCTTTTTCCGCGATCCGGCGTCGCTCTGGAAGACGACCACGGTGCGCGAGCTCCCGACCGCGGGAACGCCGCCGTGATCGGCAAGTTGCGCGGTCGCAGCGCTGCGGAATTGCGGGACCGCCTCGTGCAGCTCGGCTGGAAGTTGATGGAGCGTGCCGGCTGGTCGCCGTCACCGGTCGTCACGACATCGGTCGCCACGCTGCCGGTCACGCCGTGGGGTGACGTGGATACCGATGCGATCCGCCACCGCCTGAGTGCCGCCGAACGCGACGCGCTGATCGCGCGCGCCGATCGCGTCGTGCTCGGCCGGTTCGATGTCCTCGGTATCGAAGGGCTTTCGTATGGCGATCCAGTTGACTGGCAGCGCGACCCGATCGCAAATCTCTCGGCGCCGCGTGTCCACTGGAGTGCGGTACCCTATCTCGATCCCGGCATCGTCGGAGACCATAAGGTCACCTGGGAGGTCAATCGCCATCACTGGTTCGTGATGCTGGCGCAGGCCTGGCAGCTGACCGGTGATCGGCGCTACCCGCAGCACGCCGAGTTACTGCTGCGTCAGTGGCTGGCAGCGAATCCGCCGAAGATCGGCATCAATTGGTGCAGCTCGCTCGAACTCGCGTTCCGCGTGCACGCGTGGATTCACGGCTTGCGTCTGATGGGCGCATCGGCCGCGCTTCCCGCTGACCTCACACACGCGATGCTCGAATCCGTGGTGGTTCAGACGCAGCATATCGAGCGCAATCTCTCGACGTGGTTCAGTCCCAACACGCACCTCACCGGCGAAGCGCTGGCCTTGCTGAGCGTGGGTTGTGCGTGGCCGACGTTGCCCGCCGCCGCACGTTGGCGGAAGCTCGGCTGGGAGGTTCTGTGTCAGCAACTGCCGAAACAGGTGCTGAGCGACGGCGTGTATTTCGAGCAGAGCGCGTGGTATCAGGCGTATACGGTCGACTTCTACGTGATGGGTATCGCGTGGGCACAACTGGCGCGATTCGCCGTGCCGGACACCATGCGCAGCAGAGTCCACGCGGCAGCGTTGGCGCTGCGCGCGGTGACGCGACCCGACGGCACCATCGTCCGCCTCGGCGACGACGACGGTGGCCACACGCTGCGGCTGTGCACGCGCCCATTCGGCGACATGACAGAGACACTCTGGCGTGCTGCGGCACTGCTCGACGATGACGCGATTGTGCCGCCGGTGAAGGGTGGACGGTCTGCGATACTCTGGCTGGAAGGCGCGGCGGCCTTCGACCGCCTCTCGACACGCGTACCCGCGCCGACGCCGAAAACAGTCGCGCTCCGGGAGGGTGGATGGGTTGTGCTGGCCGAATCCGGACGCTCAGCGGACACGGACCATTGGCTGTTCATGGACGCGGCCCCGCACGGCACCGCGCCGTACGCGCACTCACATGCCGACGCGCTCGCCTTCGATCTGTGTGTGGATGGCGTACCGGTGTTCGTCGACGCCGGGACCGGCGCGTATGTGGGGGAGCCGCGCCGCCGGTTCCGGAGCACCACTACTCACAATACGGTGACGGTGGACGGCCGCGACTCGTCTGAACAGTGGGCGTCGTTCAAGTGGAAGAGCGCAGCCACGGCGCGCCTGGTCGGCTGCGGCGCCACCGGTGGCGCGCAGTGGATGCACGCCACACATGACGGCTATGAACGCCTCGCCGATCCGGTGCGGCACGACCGCACCCTTCTCCGTTTTGATCGGCACTACTGGCTCATGTTCGACACACTCACAGCAGCCGATGAGCACCGTGTCACACTGACGTTTCAGTGTGCAGCGGACGCGCATCCGGTTGCTCGCGACGCACACACGTTCGATGTCAGTGCGCGTCAGACAATGCTGTGTCTGGCACTCGACCCCGTGCTCGATGCGCAGATCGAGGCGCGCGCGGTGTCGCCGGCGTACGGTCTCGAGGTCGCCGCATCGGCGATCATCGCCAGCGCAACGAGTCACGGGCACCAGACCTTTGCCACCGCATTCGGCGCCGAGGCAGAGTCCGGTCCAGTGGCGATCACACACACCGATGTCGCGTCGGTGTGGCGTGTGTCGCACCGCAGCGGGGACGATCTCGTGGCGTGCCCAGCGGGTCGACCGATCACAATCGGTCCGGCCACGTTCGATGGCACAGCACTCGCACTGTTGGGTGGTGACACGCCACATACGGTCGTGGCGGCCGGTCTCGGTACGCTCCATCTTGCCACGCAGCGTATGAATCTGCGCGCGGATGAGATTTGCGTGCTGCGCCGCCTGAATACTGGAACATGGACGAGGGAGCCCTGATCGATGTGTGGCATTTGTGGAATTGCCATTCCGGATCGTGCGCATCGCATGGTGGACCAGCCAACGCTGATCCGCATGCGCGATTCGATGGTGCATCGTGGTCCGGACGGCGCCGGCGCACTGATCGACGGCACGATTGGACTCGGCCATCGGCGGTTGAGCATCGTGGACGTTGCACACGGTGCGCAGCCGATGACCACCGACGACGGTTGCAGCACGATTGTCTACAACGGCGAGGTGTTCAATCACCCGCAGCTGATGAGCTACCTGCGCGCCGCCGGTGTGCCGTATCACACCCATTGCGACACCGAGACGGTGCTGCATCTGTATGCGAAGCATGGTCGCGACTTCGTGCGGCACTGTCGCGGGATGTTTGCCATTGCGATCTGGGACCGCGCCGCACGCACGCTGACGCTCGCGCGCGATCGGTTCGGCGTGAAGCCGTTGTACTACGTGCATGCGGCCGATGGCACGCTCAGTTTTGCATCCGAGATCAAGGCATTGCTGGCCGCCGGCGCCGTCACGCCGTCGATGTCGATGCAGGCGTTTCCCGACTTTCTCGCCAATCACGCGCCGAGCGGTACGGACACGCTGTTCGCCGGTGTGAAGCGACTGCCGGCGGGGCATACGCTCGTCTGGCGTGATGGTGCGATCGAGATCGAGCAGTACTGGGATCTGTCGTTCATTCCGGACGCCGCACTGGCGCGTGCCAGCGACGCTGATCTGGTGGCCGAATATTCCTCGCGATTCGAAGAGGCCGTGCGGTTGCGTCTGATGGCGGACGTGCCGCTCGGCATGTTCCTGTCAGGCGGCATTGATTCGGCCGCCATCACGGCCGTGATGAGTCAGATGGTCGACGGACCGATCAAGACGTTCTCGGTGGCGTTTGCCGAGCGCGAAGCGAACGAGTTGCAGTACGCGCGGATGGTCGCGGAGCGGTATCGCACCGATCACCATGAAATTGTCGTGTCGCCTGAGCAATTCTGGGATGCACTGCCGATGCTCATCTGGCATGAAGACGAGCCGCTCGCGCATCCGAGTTCTGTCGCGCTGAATTTCGTCTCGCGCCTGGCGGGTGAACACGTCAAGGTGGTGCTGACAGGCGAAGGCAGCGACGAAACACTGGCGGGCTACAACCGATACCGCGTGACGATGGCCAACATGGCACTCGGAGGTGCGTGGGAAACGGTGGTGCCGCGGCCGCTGCGAACGTCGCTGTCGCGTGCGATCGGTGAGCCCGGTGCTGCCGGTATTCGTGGCAAGCTCGCGCGCACGTTCCTGGCGCGTCCGGCCAATCTCGATGCGATGTACTTCGACAACTTCGCGGTGTTTGCCCCCGGACGTCTGTCGTCGCTGCTGACTCCCTCAGCACGAGCGCAGGTGGCCGGTGTCGATCCGTACGCCGCGTATCATGACGCGATCGACTCGAGCGACGCACCGACGCTGCTCGGCAAGCTGCTTTGCGCCGACACGAAGACGTACCTGCAGGAACTGCTGATGAAGCAGGATCAGATGAGCATGGCCGCATCGATCGAGAGTCGCGTGCCGTTCCTGGATCACCCGCTGGCCGAATTCACCGGGCGCATGCCGGAACGATTGAAACTGCGCGGCATGACGACCAAGTGGGTCTTGCGGCAGGCGATGAAGGACCGGCTGCCCGCTGAAATTCTGTCGCGAAAGAAGATGGGGTTTCCGGTGCCGATCGGTACCTGGCTGCGGGGACCATGGCGTCATCTGCTCGATGAATTCGTGCTCAGCGAACGGGCGCTCCGCCGCGGCTATTTCGAACCGGACGCGGTGCGTCGGTTGGTTATCGGCCACGCGGCCGGAGAGAACCACAGCGAGCGGCTGTGGGCGCTGCTCACCTTTGAACTGTGGCAGCGCATCTTCTACGACGGTGAAGATCCGGCATCGATCAGGATGCGCAAGGCGGCGTACACGATGCCACTGGCGCCCGCTGGTTCAGCCTGACATGCGACATCGCTGGTTGCAGTACGCCGGACTGCGTTCCTCGTGACGCGTATCGCGTCATTCCACATTCGTCAGCTCAGAACTGTATGCCGTCAGTAAGTGTGTTTGGACTCGGGTACGTCGGTTGTGTCTCGTCTGCGTGCCTGGCGCGCGAGGGACACACCGTCGTCGGCGTGGATGTGAATCCGACCAAGGTGGCCCTCGTGAACGCGGGCCGCTCCACGATCGTCGAAGAGGGTATCGCGGAACTGGTCACCACAATGGTTGCGAGTGGTCGTCTGCGCGCCACGACAAGCGTCGCTGAAGCGGTGCACGCGACCGACATTTCGCTGGTGTGCGTCGGCACGCCGAGTGCGGCGAATGGTGCGCTGGACCTCAGTTACGTCGAGCGCGTGTGTGCTGAAATCGGTGCCGCGATTCGGGACAAGAACACATTCCACACCATCGTGATCCGCAGCACGGTGTTACCGGGCACCGTGCATGGTGTGGCCACGCCGGCGCTCGAGCGCGGCTCGGGGAAAACGGCTGGCGTCGATTTTGGCGTCTGCAGCAATCCGGAGTTCCTGCGCGAAGGCACGTCGATCAAGGACTTCCTCGATCCGCCGTTCACGCTGATCGGGGCCGATACGGAGCAGGCGGCGAACGCCGTGAAGTCACTCTACGCCGGTCTCGAGGCACCGGTGCATGTCGTGGCTGTGCGCGTGGCCGAGATGGTCAAGTACGCCTGCAACTGCTATCACGGGCTGAAAGTCGGTTTCGCCAATGAGATCGGGAACATCTGCAAGGCGCTCGACGTGGACAGCCATGAGGTGATGCGCATCTTCTGTGAAGACCGAAAGCTCAACATCTCGGCGGCATACCTGAAGCCGGGCTACGCATTCGGCGGCAGCTGTCTGCCGAAGGATCTGCGCGCCGTCACGCACAAGGCCCGCGAACTCGATATCGAAACGCCGATTCTGCGGG
>JANLPZ010000174.1:0-6766 GCA_031367535.1 Gemmatimonadaceae bacterium | reverse complement strand
CCCGAACGCGCCGGCTACTTCCTCGGCCACACCCTCGTCGCACCCGCCGTCGCCGAACGCGGCATCGCCTGGGCGCTCCGCGCGAGCACTCGCGAACTGATGGACGTCGGCCGCAAGTCCGCTGCAGCGATCGCCTGAACTGCAACAGCTTTCACTGCTGAATCGCAACACTGCAACAGACGCAAAACCGGCAACGGCTTCAACGCAACGACGCAACGAACAGCAACGACCTTGACGCCACGCCGCCACGACGCAAAGCGCTTCGGGCGAGCGAATGGCGTCATATCGCGATGCGCAGAACGCATGACCGCTGTTGGAACTGCGCACGCGAGAGCAGTCATCAAAGCAGTCACGTAGAGCCAGAATCTGGTGTTAGATGGTCGTAGCGCTCACGGAGTGCTTTGCGTCTTGGCGGCTTCGCGTCAAGGCCGTTGCTGTTCGTTGCGTCGTTGCGCCGTTGCGTTGAAGCTGTTGCTGTTTTGCGTCTGTTGCAGTGTTGCGATTCAGCAGTTGACGGACGTGACATGAAAACGAAAGCGGGCCCCGTAATCACGAGGCCCGCTTTGTATTCAGCGTCAGAACAGCGTCAGGCTTTCTTTGGCTTCGCCGGTGCACCCTTGGCGTAGACGACGGGCTTGTCCTTCGCTTTCAGGCGCTCGTTGGAGATGAGCCACTGTTGCGGAAGGGCGGCGATGTTCTGGACCATGTAATACAGGTTCAAGCCAGCCGCGGCGCTGAAGAAGAATGCGAACATCATCGCCGGGAACATGTAGGCCATGATCTTCGCCTGCGGATTCGGCGGGACGCCGCGCATGCCGATCCAGCTGAGCAGGAACGCACTGGCGGCCATCAGCAGCGGGATGATGAACGTGGGATCGCGCTGCGAGATATCGGTGAGGTGCAGGAACGGTACGCCGCGGAATTCGATCGTGTTCTGGAACACGAAGAACAGCGTGATGAACACCGGCATCGGCAGCAGCATCGGCAGACAGCCCGACAGCGCGCTGAACGGACTCATGCCATGTTCGCTGTACACCCGCATCACTTCCGCCTGCATCTTCTGCGGGTCGGACTTGAACTTCTCCTGCACCGCCGCCAGCTCCGGCTGCAGCACCTGCATCTTCATCGACGTGCGCATCGCACGCTGGTTGAACGGCCAGAGCAGCAGGCGCACGGCCACACCGAAGATCACCAGCACCCAGCCATAACTGAGTCCGTACCCGTGCATCCAGAGCAGCACCTTCATCACCATCGTGGCGAACGGCTGCACGAAGTTCTGCAGCCAGCCACCGTATGGATTGCTGTTCTCGAAGTCGCGGCCGAGTGACAGCATGCGGCGCCACTCCTGCGGACCGGTGTAGAGCTCGAAGCGGAACGTGCCATCCTGCAGTGACTGCAGTGCGGTCGCCACGACCCGGCTTTCCACCTTGCCGGTCTTCGGTCCACCTGTGACAGTCACTTCGTCGAACGGACGATCACCCGCCGCCGTGAGCAGGCCGGTGATGAAGAACTTGTTCTTCGATGCGACCCACGTGAACGGACCTTCCTGCAGCTTCGTCTCGCCCGGATCGAGCTTGGCGAACGGCACACTCGTCACGTTGCCCTTCACCGGCTTCATCGCCACCGCGAGATGGCGCTGGTCTTCGGTGCTGTCGACTTCACTCGAATTGATGCCGGACGGCAGTGTCACACGCACAAATGCCGGCGACGTGAGGCCAGTGACCTTACCACCGACACGTACGAGGAAGCTGTCGGGCTGGAACACATACGTGATCTGCACATTGGCAGTGCCGGCCTGACCGGTGTACGTGATCGTGCGCTCATCAGCGCGCGCCGACGTGAAGGGCACACCCGCCAGATCGATGACGCGATTGCCCGCCGGCTCCTTCACGATCACAGCGTACTGGATCAGCGCTTCGCCGGGCCGCACGAGCTGAACCGGCTCGGACGACTTTGCACCCTTCACGAGCTGCTTGTAGCCTGGCAGCTGCACCGACACCGGTGCGGCGCCGATGCTGCTGATGCGGACGATGCTGCGCGCGCTCGTAAGCGCCGCGGTATCAGCAACGATCGGCGCAGATGTTGCACCGACAGTCCCTGGAGTGGCAGCAACGGCGGCACTCGCCGTCGCGGGCGTCACGGCCGCGGGTGTTCCCGGCGTTGTGGGCTGCGTGCCTGACGCCACGACAGCGGTGGCCAGCTTCACCGGCGTCTTCGCCGGCGGAAACAGGTATTGAGTGAGACCGATCACCGCCGCCGACAGGGCGAGGGCGAGCAGCATGCGCTTGTTCATACTGGGATGTCGAGGGTCAGGCGAAGCGCAGACGGGTCGTCGTAAACACGCCCGTGGGTGCGGCAGTCGTGAGGGTCAGGGAACAGGGTCGTGTCCGCCGGGGCGGAACGGGTGGCATCGGGCTATTCGCTTGGCCGCCAGCCACGACCCACGAAACACGCCGTGGCGCTCGATCGCCTCCACGGCGTACGCCGAGCAGGTGGGAGTATAGCGGCACGAGGCTGGGAAAATCGGTGAGATGAAGAGCTGATACACCCGGATCAGCGCCGTGGCGCACCAGCGGGCACCACGCGCGAGCGGCGACGTCTCCTCCGGCGGAGACGACTGTGTCGAGTCGGGGTGCGGCATGTCGGACGCAGGCATCACGAGGTGGGCTCCGACCCACGATCCGGTACAGTCGGCAGACGTTTCACGAGACTCGCCACGTCGCGACTCAGCACAGCCCACGACACGGCGTACGCTCCGGGCAGCGTGCGGATCACCAGATCCTTCGGCACAAGCGACGGCAGCACCGTCACCCGTACGAGTTCCCGCAGGCGACGTTTCAGCCGATTCCGCGCGACGCTGTTCTGTCCATGCTTCGGGACGATGAAACCCACTCGCGCGAACGACAAAGGGGAAGCCGCGACACGGAGCTCGAGATGTGAGCCCCGCACACGCTTCCCCTCACGCCGCACTCGTTCCAGATCCGCCTTTCTCGTGAGACGCTGGTCTCGCGAGAAACGGAGCGAATCAGACGCCGGCGTACTTGCTCGGCAACGAAACGGCCAACGACTTGCGGCCCTTCTTGCGACGACGACTGAGCACGGCGCGCCCCCAACGATCGGCCATACGGGCGCGGAAGCCATGCTTGCGGATACGACGCTTGTTGCGGGGGCGGTACGTGGGCTTGCCCATATGTACTCCAGATGCGTGCGCTGAGATTCTTGGAAAGAGTGCCAAACCTATTCAGGACAAGCACTTCGGTCAAGCGACGTCGAGTTGCTTGTGACTTGCCCGGAGACACGGTATCGGTCGCGCACGCCGTTTGCGAAGCAGGGCGCGTCCCTGTAAACTCGCGCTCCCTTCGTGAATTACACCCCGCTGCACGTAATGCTGACGGCTGCAGAAACCTGGGCTCGTTTGTTGGACCGCGCACGTCTCGAACTTCAGGAGCAGACGGTGCGCACCTGGCTCGAGCCGTGCGAGCCACTGCGCGTGGACGAGCGTGCGCTCACCGTCGGTGTACCCGACCAGTTTGCCGCCGACTGGAACGAACAGAAGCACTCCGGTCTGCTCTCGAGTTTCGCCGCCGTTGCCCTCGGCCATCCGTTGCAGGTGCAGTTCGTGGTGCACGAATCAGCGCGCACGAAGCCGCAGATGGATCTGTTCGTCGCGCCGCTCGATGCGCCGGTACGTGCACCCGCAACGCCGAATCCGAATCTCGCGCCACTCTCCGAGCGCTACACGTTCGAACACTTCGTCGTCGGCAAGAGCAACGAACTTGCCGCCGCCGCCGCGATCGCATCGGCACAGGCACCCGGAAAACTCTACAATCCGCTGTTCCTGTATGGCGATACTGGACTCGGCAAGACACACCTGATGCAGGCCGTCGCGCATGAATTGCTCAAGCGCGATCCGAATACGCGCATCACGTTCGTCGGTACCGAGCAGTTCACGAACGAACTCGTCGGTTCGATCCAGAGTCGCACCACACAGGACTTCCGCCGGCGGTATCGCGAGACGGATCTGCTCCTGGTTGACGACGTACAATTCCTGAAGGGCAAGGAAGCGACGCAGGAAGAGTTCTTTCACACCTTCAACGCGATCTACGAAGCTGGCCGGCAGATCATTCTCACCTCCGACCGTCCGCCCTCTGAAATACCAGGCCTCGAGGCACGCCTCGTGAGCCGGTTCCAGTGGGGCATGGTGGCGGACATCGCGTTGCCGGATGTCGAGCATCGCGTCGCCATTCTGCGGCGTAAGGCACAGCTCGATCATCTCGAGCTGACGATTCCGGACGATGTGATCCAGGTGATCGCCGACAACGTGCGCTCGAACGTCCGTGAGCTCGAAGGCGCGATCATCAAGCTTCTGGCCTACGCCTCCCTCAAACACGCCGATATCACCGTGGAGCTGGCGCGAGAGGCCCTGCGCGACCGCTTCCGGCACGACGGTGGCGCTCCGGCACCCGTCGGCATCACCGTGGCCGCCATTCAGGCCGCCGTGGCGAAGGAGTGGGGGGTGACGGCCGAGGGGCTCAAGTCGAAGACCCGAACCAAGATGCTGACGGTGCCGCGTCAGGTTGCGATGCTGCTCTGTCGCGAGCTGCTGGCGCTGCAGCTGGTGGAGATCGGCAACGCGTTCGGGGGACGGGATCACTCGACGGTGATCCATTCCCTTGATCGTGCCGAGCAGTCGTCGAAGGACGACATCACCTTTGCGGCGCGTGTGGAAAAGATCCGTCGCCTGTTGGAAACGGGCGAATGATCCACACCTATCAACGTTTGGCGCTGGCGCTCCACACACCCTTCAAGCGAAATGATGACGAGTGCGGAAAAGTGGTCCGGTTCTACCCGCTGCTCCACAGTCACTCATCTTGGCGAAACCCTTGGCAATGCGTAGGTTCCGGCGTTCTTCCACAGTCCGCCAGTGCTCTACGACTACGACTGTTAAAGATTTATAGAACAGCATTACAGCAGAGCTTCCACGCGATGTGGAACAAGGCAGTTCAGACCGCAGGATCGATTGCCAGACAGGGCGTTCGCCCGGCGTCGATCCGGTGCACTCCGAGGAGCTGATGCGATTCACCATCGCGCGTGAAAAACTCCAGGAAGGGCTGGCGGCGGTCGCTGCCAGCATTCCCGGCAAGACCACCTTGCCGGTCCTGGCCAACATTCTGGTTGAAACCACGGAGCGCGGAATCCGCTTCTCCGGCACGGATCTCGACATCCACGTGAGCCATGAAGTGCAGGCCGACGTGGATCGTCCTGGCGGCATCACGATTCCGGCCAAGAAGCTGCAGGAGCTCGCGCGTGAGCTGCCACCGAATCCGGTCAAGATCGAATCCGCGGGTGAGCAGAAAGTCAGCCTCGAGTGCGGTCGCGCGAAGTTCAAGCTGAACGGGCTGCCGAAGGATGACTTTCCGCAGTTCCCTGCCATTCGCTTCGGAGATGGCTGGCGCGTGAAGTCGGCCGATGTGCGCAAGCTGATTCACCACACGTCGTACGCCGTCAGCACCGAAGAGAGTCGTCCGATTCTCAACGGCGTGTTGTGGGAGCTGAAGCCGGATTTCATGCGCATGGTGGCCACCAACGGCCACCGACTCGCGAAAATGGAAGTCGCCGTCAGCGGCAGTGGCGCGCAGGCGAGTGACCTGATCGTGATGCCGAAGGCGCTCGAGCAGGTGAAGAAACTCTTTCCCGACGAGGAAGAGCTGGAAGTCGCGCGTGGCGACAACCATCTCGCCTTCAAGAGCCCGTTCACGACGATCTACACGCGCCTGATCGAAGGGCCGTATCCGAACTACGAACAGGTCATCCCGAAGGACAACGATCGGTACGCGATCGCCGACAAGGATGCACTGGCATCCGCATTGCGCCGCATGGCGACGGTCGCGTCGGACCAGACGCATCGCATCAAGCTCTCCTTCAACGCCGGCATTCTGCGGTTCCAGGTCACGACGCCGGACCTCGGTGATGGCCAGGACGAGATCCCGATCCGTTACGAAGGCGACCCGATGGACATCGGCTTCAACGGCGCGTACCTGCTCGAGATCCTGAAGTACATCCCGACGCCGGAAGTGAAGCTCACGTTCAAGGCACCCGAGCGCGCGGCCACCGTGGAGCCGGAAGGCTGGAGCGATCCGGCGACCTACCTCACGATCCTGATGCCGCTCCGGCTCTCTGACTGACGTTTTTTAAGGGCTGGTCTCGCACAGAGACACAGTGGCACAGAGAGTTCTACACGGTTGTAGAAACAGTTTTCACGCGGGGCCCGCGGTGGACGCGGGGGAAAAACAAATGCTTTTGAAACAGCGTCTCGCGAGCGCAGTTTCAAAAGCATTTGCTTTTCCCCCGCGTTCTCCGCGGGCCCCGCGTGAAAACTTTTTCTGGAACGCTGTAGAACCAGCGAACCTCTGTTGCTCCGCGACTCTGCGTGAGACCAGCAGTTCAAAGGCGAAAAGAACTCAGTCCGACAGACGAAGCGGCATGAGGATCGTGAGGTAGGTCGCCGGATCGCTCCAGCCTTCCGGCTCCACAGTGGCCGCGCGCTCGGGTGCCTTGAACGTGAGCTTCACTTCCGGCGTCGGGATGTACTTCAGGATCTCCAGCAGGTAGGCGCCGTTGAAGCCGATGTCCATCGGGTCGCCTTCGTAGCGGATCGGGATCTCGTCCTGACCATCGCCCAGGTCCGGCGTGGTGACCTGGAACCGCAGGATGCCGGCGTTGAAGGAGAGCTTGATGCGATGCGTCTGGTCCGACGCGACCGTCG
>JANLPZ010000155.1:0-36286 GCA_031367535.1 Gemmatimonadaceae bacterium | reverse complement strand
CGACCTTGAAACCGGCGACCTTGAAACCGGCGACCTTGAAACCGGCGACCTTGAAACCGGCGACCTTGAAACCCCGTGGCGACACACCAGCCCGCTCATTTGTTTGCGTGGTTCGTGGCCGGAGGCTTTTGGCCGCTGTTTCCACATCCGGACCGGACCGGCACAACTGATGGGCGTGACCACAAAAGCGGTGATTCTGGCGCGCGGGCTCGGCTCGCGCATGCGCCGCGTCGACGGGGACGCGCGCCTCGACGCGGAGCAGGCCCGTGTGGCCGATGCGGGGATGAAGGCGATGATTCCGATCGGCCGCCCATTCCTCGATCACGCGATGACCGCGCTGGCCGATGCCGGAATCAAAGACGTCTGCCTCGTGATCGGTCCGGAGCACGACGCGATTCGCGAGTACTACGCCTCGATTCCGCTCGCGCGCGTCCGCGTGATGTTCGCCGTGCAACCGGTGGCGAATGGGACGGCCGGCGCGGTGGCGGCAGCGGAGTCGTTCGCTGGCGGCGACGCGGTGCTCGTGATGAATGGCGACAACTACTATCCCGTGGCTGCCTGCACCGCACTGGCACAGGTCGGCGCGTCGGGTGTGGTGGGGTTCGATCTGAAGGGGCTCGTCACGCGCAGCAACATCCCCGAAGAGCGTGTGCGACTGTTTGCGCTGTTGCAGCAGGACGATGCCGGCATGCTGACGGGGATCGTGGAAAAGCCCGATGCGGCGACGTATGCGGCGCTCGTAAATTCTTCGATGGTGAGTATGAACCTCTGGTCGTTTTCTCCCGCGATCTACGAGGCGTGCCGACGCACACAGCCGAGTGTGCGGGGCGAACTCGAACTACAGGATGCGGTGCGCATCGCGATGAGTGAACTGAGTGAGAGGTTTCGTGTGGTGCCGAGCACGGACGGTGTGCTCGATCTGTCATCGCGTGGTGACATCGCGAGTGTGGCCGCCGTGCTGGCGCATCGCGCAGTGTCGCTGTGACCTCGTCGGCTCGACATCGCTTTCAGCAGTTGCTGTTCGCGGCGGGCATCAGTCCGGAGCACGCAGACGGTTCGTCGCACACGTATGTGCGCTGCGACGAGGCGCTCGATGCCTGCGACGCGTCATCGGAGGGACGGGTCTCCATCTGGACGCCAGGCCGCATCGAGGTGTTCGGCAAACACACCGATTACGCCGGCGGCCGCTCGCTGCTGATGGCGGTCGAGCGTGGATTCGTGGTGCGCGCCGCTCCGCGTGCCGATGCGCAGATTCGCGTGTTCGATCCAGTCACGGGCCACGCCTGCGACACAGCGCTGGCGCTCGATGCCTCGGCACCGGCCGGCCATTGGTCGAACTACGTCGCGTCCGTCGCGCGACGCGTGGCGCGAAATTTCCCAGGCGCGACCACCGGCATCGATCTCGCATTCAGCAGCGACCTGCCGGTGGCTGCGGGCTTGAGCTCGTCGAGCGCGTTGATGATCAGCGTGTTTTCGGCGCTCGCCTACGTGAATCGGTTGCGCGACACGGACGTGTGGCAGACACGTCTCACGCAGCTGACACAACTGGCCGGCTATCTCGGCGCGATGGAGCATGGCGGCGCCTACCGCGACCTGGATGGTGACAGCGGGGTCGGGACACTCGGCGGCAGTCAGGATCAGACGGCCATCGTTTGCGCAGAACGCGGGAAGCTGGTGGACTTCGGCTGGATGCCCGTCGTACGACGTGGCGCGTATGCGCTGCCGGACTCACACTGCTTCGTGGTGGGTGCGTCCGGCGTGGTGGCGGAGAAATCCGCCGGCGCTCGCGAGCAATACAATCGCGCGTCACTGATGGTGCGACAGCTGCTGACATCATGGAATGCGGCAACGTCGCGGCGAGACAGCTCACTGGCGATGGCGATGCAGAGTGATGCCGGCGCGCCGGAGATGTTGCGCGCTTTGCTCGGCCAAATCACGACCGCCGACTTCAGTGTCGACGATCTGCGCAAACGTCTCGATCAATTCCTGCTCGAGACGTACGAACTGATCCCCGCAGCGGCCGACGCCATTGCGAACGAGAACTGGTCGCTGTTCGGTGAGATGACGGCGCGATCGCATCGTGCCGCCGAGGAGTGGCTGGGCAATCAGGTGCCGGAGACGATGGCACTGGTGCGCCTGGCGACGGCGCATGGCGCGATCGCCGCGTCAGCGTTCGGTGCCGGCTTTGGTGGGAGTGTCTGGGCGCTCGTCGAGCGGTCGCGCGCTGACGCGTTCATCGATGGGTGGAAAGGCGCTTACGTCTCGCAGTTCCCGGACGCGGGTGCGCGTGCGATGTTTTTCCGGACCGCGGCCGGCCCCGGCGCGATGCAGTGGTCCGACGACGTCCTCTGAGTTCAGGCCTTTCTCCCCACTGCATCATGACCGACACGCCGAACGATCCATCGCGCCGCGATCTCCTCAAGGGTGCGGCACTGGCCGGCGCCGGACTGGCGTTTGGTCTGCCACACGCCGCGCAAGCAGAGTCTGGACCGCTACCGCTGACACCGATCGCGCTGCCGCAACCTGAGCGCGCAGCGGCCACGATGATCGGCGTACCATTCGAGAAGCGCGATGTGGTGCGAGTTGCCATCGTCGGAACCGGACTGCGAGGCCGCTCGGTGCTGCACGAATTGCTTGGTGTGGACAACGTCAAGATCACGGCCATTTGCGACACGGTGCCGGAGAAACTCGACCTGGCTGTGAAGCAGATGAAGGATGCAGGGCACACATACGAGCCAGCGCGTTTCGCCGGTGACGATCACGCGTATGAGCGACTCGTGCTGCGTGACGATATCGATCTCGTGTACACGGCGACGCCGTGGCAGTGGCATGTGCCGGTGGTGCTGGCCGCCATGAAGGCGGGCAAACACGCGGCAACCGAGGTGCCGGCCGCGTACAGCATCGAGGATTGCTGGAAGATCATCGACACCTCCGAGCGTACGCGTCGCCACTGTATCATGATGGAGAACTGCAGCTACGGCTACAACGAGTTGCTGATTCTGAACATGGTACGCGCCGGTGCATTCGGTGAGATCAAGCACGGCGGCGCGGCGTACAATCACGATCTGCGTGAAATCCTGTTCGAGAATCGCGACGAGGGCCTTTGGCGCCGAGCACATCACACGTTGCGCAACGCGAACCTGTACCCGACGCATGGACTTGGGCCCGTCGCCGCGATGATGAACATCAATCGGGGTGACAAGTTCGACTATCTGGTGTCGATGAGCACACCGGAGATGGGCCTCACCAAGTGGCGCGCCGATCACGAGCCGAAGGATTCACCGAAGTGGGCCGAGAAGTACGTGACCGGCGACTTGAGCTTGTCGCTGATCAAGACCGCGAAGGGGCGCACGATCCGACTGGAGCATGATGTGTCCAGCCCGCGTCCGTACTCTCGCATCAACTCGGTGCAGGGCACGAAGGGCATCTTCGAGGACTATCCCGCGCGCATCTACATCGAAGGCGACGGCGAGAACGATCGCTGGACAACCATCGATAGCTACAAGGCGAAATACGAACACGTGCTCTGGAAACAACTCGGCGAGAAGGCGCGCGCCGGCGGCCATGGCGGCATGGATTACGTGATGGCGTATCGCCTCGTCCAGACCATCCGCGAAGGCCTCACCCCCGACATGGACGTCTACGACGCCGCCTCATGGAGCGCCCCCGGCCCGCTGAGCGAAATCTCTGTCGCCAAAGGCAGCATGCCCGTCCAGTTCCCGGATTTCACGCGAGGCAACTGGAGTGGCGCCAGAGCGACCATGTAGCGCGAGAGTCTGACAGGTTCGCGAGAGCAGTTGCAGTTCCAAAAAACCAATTCCACGCGCCTCACGAATCTCCGAGCCCACGCACACTCGGTGTTCTCGGCGACCTCGGACTCATACCGCTCTTCGCTTTGACTGCGAGTGGGGTCAGAGGACACGGAGGTCTCCGAGTGCGTCGGGAGCAGAGACACCTTCAGCGCGAGCAGGATACTTTTTGGTGGAACAGCAACACCAGGACCGCTCGCCTTTACGCGAGTTTGTAGTCCTTGAACTTCTCCCGCAGCGCGCGCTTGAGGAATTTGCCGACGGTGGTTTTGGGGATTTCGTCGACGAATTCGTAGGCGTCGGGGAGTTGCCATTTGGCGACGGCGCGGTCGAGGAGGTAGTGATCGAAGTCTGCCTTGCTCGGTGTGTTGGTCGGATCGCGGAGAACGATCACTCCGAGTGGGCGTTCGTCCCATTTCGGATGGGCGACGGCGATCACGGCGGCTTCGCGCACGGCGGGATGGCCCATCAATTCGTTCTCGAGATCGACGCTGCTGATCCACTCGCCACCGGACTTGATCAGGTCCTTGGCGCGATCCTGGATCATCATTGTGCCATCCGCATCGATTGTCGCGATGTCGCCAGTGTCGAACCAGCCGTCGTGTTGCGTGGCGGCGGTCGCCTCGGCGTTGTGGTAGTAGCTACCGGTGATCCACGGCCCACGGATCAACAGGCGGCCTGACTCGCCGCTGCCCCACTCGATTTCGTTGCGCTCGTCGTCCTCGAGTCGCAGCTCGACGAGCGGTGACTGTCGTCCGCTGTACGTCATGCGATCGTACTTGTGCTGGAGATCGTCCGCGAAATCGTCGGCGCGCACGGTATTGACCGTGCCGAGTGGCGTGGTTTCCGTCATGCCCCACGCCGGTTTCACGTGCAGGTTGTGGCGGTCGCCGAAACCGGCGATGAGCGATCGCGGTGTCGCACTGCCGCCGATGACCAGTGTCTTGAGCGTCGGCAGCTGATGCGGTGTACCAGCCGCCTTCGCGCGATCGAGTTCATCGAGCAGGCCGAGGAAAATCGTCGGGACGCCAGCACACACCGTCACGCCCTCTTCGGCCACGAAGCGCGCGATGTTCTTCGCATCCGTGAACACGCTCATGTACACCTGCTTCGCACCGGTCATCGCGCACGTGTACGGATATCCCCACCCGTTGACGTGGAACATCGGCACGATCGGCATGATGGTCTCACGCGAGTTCACGCCGAGCAATTCCGTACTCAGACTGGCGAGACTGTGCAGCGTGATGGCGCGATGACTGTACAGCACACCCTTCGGATTGCCGGTCGTGCCACTGGTGTAGCACATGCCGCTCGCCTGCCGTTCATCGATGGACGGATAGGTGAACGTGGTCGGTTGCGTACCGATGAACGTTTCGTAGTCGATGGCGCCCTCGGGCAACCCACCCGGGCAGGGCCCGAGTACCACAACCGTCTCCAACTTCGGCGCGTGCTGTCGGATGTACGGAAGCTGCGCTGCGAACACATTCTCGATGAAGAGAATGCGATCCTCGGCGTGATTCATGATGTAGCAGATCTGCTCGGCGGGCAGTCGGATGTTCACCATGTGACAGACCGCGCCAACCGACGGCACCGCGTAATAGAGTTCGTAGTGGCGATAGCTGTTGAGCGCCATCGTTGCCACGCGGTCGCCGGATTTCACGCCGGCGGCTGTCAGCGCGTTGCAGAGCTGCATCACGCGCGGGTACGTCTTGCCATACGTGGTGCGATGGACACCAGGGATCGGCGCCTTCGTCTCCGGATCGACACCGGCCGGCAGCACCGAGACGATTTCCTGGTCCGGGTACAGTCGCCGTGCCCGTTCGAGAATCGACGGGATGGTGAGCTGGTAGTCCATCATCGTGGATTCGAGCATCGGGTCTCCGGGGGCGGCGCGTGCGGTGGAGTCGGACGGTCTCTCGCGCACAATCGAAGCGCCCGGTACGCAGGACAGCAAGACCGCGACGCGTGATGGTATCATTCGGGAGCCACAGTCGTTCGCGCACCTCTACCGATGCTCCCGCATGCGATCCACCGTCGTCCTTGCCGCCCTGCTGTGCGCGCCGTCACTCGTGCTGTCACAGGCGCGCGCCACCTCGACCGACTCACTGTCGAAGGCCGAACATTCGGCCGCCAGGCACGCCAGTACGCACGACACGGAAGCGCTCGCGCTCCTCGAGCGGCTGGTCAACGTGAACAGCGGGACGCAGAACGTCGCCGGCGTACGCGAAGTGGGTCGAATGTTGCGCGCCGAATACGACGCGCTCGGATTCACGACACGCTGGGAGGATGGCGCGGCGTTCGGTCGGGCGGGGCATCTCGTCGCCGAACGCACCGGCGTCGGGCCACGCGTGCTGCTGATCGGCCATCTCGACACGGTGTTCGAGACCGACAGCCCGTTTCAGCGATGGAAGCGGCTCTCGGACAGTACCGCGAAGGGCCCGGGCTCGACCGACATGAAGGGCGGCGACGTCGTGATGCTGTATGCGCTCAAGGCGCTCAAGGCCGCGGGTCAACTCGAGCGCATGAGCATCACGGTCGTGCTGAATGGCGATGAGGAGTCACCGGGTGCGCCGATCGCCGCCGCGCGACGGGTGTTGACCGAGGCTGGTGCGCGAGCACAGATCGCGCTCGGCTTCGAGGACGGCGATGGGGACGTCGGCACCGCCGTCGCCGCACGACGAGGCTTCACCGGCTGGACGTTGCGCGTCACCGGCACGCCGGCGCATTCCTCGCAGATTTTCCGCGCCGACATCGGTCCTGGTGCGATCTACGAGGCGGCACGGATCCTCAATGAGTTCCGCCTTCAACTCGGCGGCGATCCGTTGCGCACCTTCAACGCCGGTGTGGCACTCGGCGGAACTACCGTCACGCCGGACAGCACCGGAACGCGCGGCACGGCATTCGGGAAAAGCAATGTGATCCCCGAGCATTTCATCGTGTCGGGCGATCTGCGCGTGATCTCGGCCGAGGCGCTGTCGGCAGCGAAGGCGACGATGTCCGCGATTGTTGCGACGGCGTCACCGCACACGACAGCGACGCTCACCTTCGACGACGGCTATCCACCGATGGCGCCGACGGCGGGCAACACAGCGCTGCTCGCGCAGTTCAATCGGGCGAGCCGGAATCTCGGCTTCGGCGAAGTCGGCATGGACAATCCAGCGCGCGCCGGCGCCGCCGACGTCTCCTTCATCGCGTCGATGGTCCCGCACGTGATCGACGGACTCGGCCCCGGCGGCACGGGCGGTCACACCGCCAACGAAACGCTCCAGACGCGCACACTCGCCATCCAGATCGCCCGCACCGCCATCCTCCTCCATCGCATCACACGGGCTTCCGTCGTTCCGTGAGTCGCCAGAAAAGCAACTGCTTCAACGCAAAACTGAACAGCCGCAAAATGGCGCGCGAGCGAATGAACGCATCAACGTCTCAACGCAACGGCGCAACGGCGCAACGGCGCAACGGAATAAGAGTGACTTGTTGGGAACGTAATTCCGCACGCTATTTCGAGTGCCCGTGTGTTTCGCGCGAAGGCAATGACTGTCACATGTATTGTGAATTCGTTGCGCCGTCGCGCCGTTGCGTTGAGGTCGAGAAACTCTCACGCTACTTGATCTGGTACTCGCGCGGTGGTTCGGCGTCGAGGAGCCAGCGGACGAAGTAGTCCCAGCGGCGACGCATCATGTAGCTGGAGGCGCTGCCGTAGCCGTGGACGGCGTTGGGGATCATCAGCAGATCGAAATCCTTGTTCGCCTTGATCAGTGCATCGACCACCAGCAGCGTGTTGTCGGGTGGCACGTTGTTGTCCATCGTGCCATGTGCGAGCAGCAGGTGGCCGCGCAGGTTCTTCGCGAGAGACTGATTCGCCTCGATGGCATAGCTGTCGCCGGCGTTATTCGGACCACGTGCGAGCAGGCCCTGATACCGCTCGCCCCAATCGTCTTCGTAGTTGCGCTGGTCGTGATTGCCTGATTCTGCGATGCCGACCTTGAAAAAATCCGGATACCGGAACATCGCGTCAGCCGTGATGAATCCGCCGCCGGAGTGGCCCCACATCGCCGCCTTGTCGATGTCGATCCACGGATACCGCTTGGCCAGGTTCTGCATGCCGGCCACCTGATCGGGCAGGGTGTTGTCGCGACCCATCGATCCGTAGTACGCATCGTGGAACGCCTTCGACCGTTCCGGGCCGCTGCCGCGGCCATCGATGCTGACGACGATGAACCCGAGTTCCGCGAGCGCCTGCTTGTCGCCGTGCGCGGCGGAAAACGCGCGTGAGCCCACGCTGCCGCCCTGTGGGCCCGGGTACGCGTTGTTGATGATCGGATATTTCTTCGTGCTGTCGAAATTCGTCGGGCGATAAAGCTGCCCGTAGATGTCCGTCGTGCCGTCAGCAGCCTTGACGTTGAACAGGATCGGCGGTTTCCAGCCTGCGGCGACGAGCTTCGAGATGTCCGCGGTCTCGAGCGACATCACGAGGCGACCGGCATCGTCGCGCAACGCCGTCTGCGGTGGCAGATCGGCGCGGGACCAGGTGTCGATGATCCACCGGCCGTCAGTCGACAGCTGCATGCGATGATCGCCATCGTCGGGCGTCTGTGATGTCGTGCCTTTGCCATCCAGCGTCGCACGATAGAAGTGCTGCAGATACGGATCCTGACCTTTTTCGCGACCGAGCGCGCCGTACCAGATCGTGCGCGTCTTCTCGTCGATGCGCGCGATGGACCACACCGGCCCTTCACCGGTCGTGATCGCGTTCTTCACCTTGCCGGTGGTGAGGTCGTACAGATACAGCTGGCTCCAGCCATCGCGTTCGGAATTCCAGACGATCTCGTTCGAGCCCCACAACACGCGCCAGCCGCTCAGAGATTCGAACTGCGTCGGTGTCGTTTCCTCGAACACGGTGCGCACGTCGCCCGTCTTCGTGTCGGCGAGCCGCACAGTCGTCTGCTTGTGATCGCGTGACGTGGACGCGAGCACGAGCTTCGATCCATCGGGGCTGAACACGTAGTCGTTCATCGAGATGTCGTCGCCGAGTGTCGCGCGATGAAAGTCGGGGGCCATCTTGAGCCGCACGATGCTGCGTGAGTCGACATCGATCACGACCCGCTGCACCATCGCCACCACGCTGTCACCGGGCAGCGGGTATTTCCACGCGCGCAGCACCGGGTGACCGACCTTCGTCTGCACGAGGTACATGTCGCCGACGTTCCGTTCGTCCTGCTGCTGTGTGGCGATCTTCTTCGAATCCGGCGACCAGAGGAGAATCGCGCGATCGCTGGTCACCCAGCCGGCGTTGTCGGTGGCGTAACCGAAGTTTTTCGTGCCATCGGTCGTCAGCGGTGTCTCGGCGCCGGTCGCGATGTCGCGGACCCAGAGATTCCAGTCCTTCACATACGCCGCACGTTTGCCATCCGGCGACACCACGGTGAGCGAGCCACGACCGCCACCCGCGGGCGTGGTCGCCTGACCGATCGCCGTACACGTCGTGCCGTTCACCGCGCAGCTGAAGCGGCGGGTGCCGACGTTCATCGACACGCGGCTCCGGTCCGGCGACAGCTCGACGGTCTGGAATGGGAGCGAGGTCGCCGTGTAGGAACCGCTCGCGGCGGCCGAGAGTGCGCTGGCCAGCTTTGCATGGTCGAACAACGGCGCGCGCGACTTGGCCTTCGGATCGACGAGCACGAACTCGGTCCCGGTCGGGCGGACGCTCCGGTAGTAGAACGTGCCGTCAGCCAGCCAGCCGGCGCCTTGTACGGTGCCGCCGACAACGAGCGGGTTGACGCCCGTGCCGAGGAAACGCGCGGCCCGGTCGTAGTCCTCGGCGGTGAGCTGTCGACGGGTCTGGGCGCCGACGGTCGGGCCGGTCAACGAGAGCGGGAGGACCAGCAGCGCAGCGCGCAGCAGGTGGCCAGAAAAGCGGCGCATGCGGAATTGTCCGGGGAAGGGCCAGCGTGAGGCGGGGGTCCGCCGTTACAGAAGCAGAAAAGTTGCCGGTCGTGCGACACCCGGCAACGTGCGGTGCGTATGACGGTGTCATATCGTTCTGCGGCGCGACAGTGCCGCGTACCCGCGCACTCTCCTTTCAGCATCCCCGCCGGTGTTCTCACCCCTGCTGGTCCTCTCCGCGCTCGTCATCGCCACTCCACCCGGCGAGCCGCATTCCGGCAAGATTTACGACGGCCGGCGTGGCGCGCTGGCGATCACGACGCCGCGTGACGCCGCCGCGACCGTGATGGATGGTGTGCTCGACGAACCGGTCTGGCGGAAAGCGGCCCTGTTGACCGGGTTTTCGCAGTTCTATCCCACCGATGGCGTCGCGGCGCGCGACAGCACGGAAGTGTTCGTGTTCTACACGGCGACAGCGCTGCACGTCGGCATTCGTGCCTACGCACCGGCGGGCACCGTGCGATACACGCTCGCCGATCGCGACAAGATCACACAGGACGACAACGTCCAGCTGTTCCTCGGCACGTACGACGACAGCCGCCAGGCGATGGTGTTCGGCGTCAATCCGATCGGCATCCAGAGCGATGGCGTGTTGATCGAGACTGGCAGTACGAGCGGCAGCGGCTTCTCGGCCAACACGGTCAAGGCGCGTGAAGCGTCGGATCTCGCGCCGGACTACGTGTGGAAGTCGAAAGGACATCCGACGGACTATGGCTACGAAGTCGAGATCGAAATTCCCTTCAAGAGCCTGCGGTATCGCGCCGGTTCCGAACAGAAGTGGCAAGTGAACGTGGTGCGCACGGTGCAGGCGTCGGGTTACGAGGAGACGTGGGCACCGACGATGCGCGCGAGCTCGAGTTTCCTTGCACAATCAGGGCACCTCGTCGGCCTGCGTGAGCTGTCGCGTGGTCTGACGGTGGACATGATTCCCACCGTGACATCGACCTCGGTCGGCACGCCGACTTCGGGCAAATGGGGCTATGACACCGGCAAGCCGGAACTCGGCGGCAGCGTGCGCTGGGGCATCACGAGCAACCTGACGCTCTCCGGAACTGCGAATCCCGACTTCAGTCAGGTCGAGGCCGACGCGACACAATTCACGTACGATCCGCGGGTGCAGAACTTCTTCGCGGAGCGGCGTCCGTTCTTTCTCGAGAGTCAGGAACAGTTCTCGACACCGAGTCGGCTGATCTACACGCGGCGTATCACGCAGCCCGTGGCGGCGACGAAACTGACCGGCAAACTGAATGGCTTCGACGTCGGTTTCCTATCGGCAATCGACAATCAGGATGCCTCGTTCAACGGTCGCAATTCACCGGTGTTCAATGTGCTGCGACTGCAGCGTGACGTCGGCAAGCAGAGTCGCATCGGTATCGTGTACACGGACAAGGTGGATGGTGGTCAGTGGAACCGCGTCGCAGGACTCGATGGTCGACTGGTGCGCGGCATCGTCAGTTTCCAGGCGCAGGGTGCAACGAGTTTCACACACGCGTCGGGCAGCACGGTGACCGCGCCGCTGTTCAGCGGCTCGATGAACGTGAGTGGGCGCCGCTTCGGTGCGAACTACACGGTGAACGGTATCTCGCCTGACTTCGATGCGCAGAGCGGCTTCATCGCGCGCAACGGCATTGCGAACGTGAACTTCACGCAGCGGTATTCGTTCTTCGGCAAGCCGGGCGCGCTGGTCGAAGTCGTGACACCGGAATTCGCCTTCCTGACGAGCTGGCGTTACGACGATTTCGTGAGCGGACGGGCGCGACAGGACCAGAAGCTGCACTATCGCGGCAACATGCGCTTCCGCGGTGGCTGGGGCGTCGGTGCACAGATTCTGCAAGAGGACTTCGGCTACGACCGCGATCTGTACGGCAACTACGTGACGTTGCAGAGTGTGGGTGGTGTGCTCGACACGGTGGCGTACACCGGCACGCCGCATCTCAAGAACCTCGACTACGTGTTGTCGCTGTCGTCGCCCGAGTTCAAGCGCTTCTCGTTCACGACATTCGGGCTGTGGGGCCACGACGAGAATTTTCCGGAGTGGAGCGAGGCGGATATCGGGATCGTGAATGGCACGCTGAATGTGCGGCCGACAGATCAGCTGCGCATCGCCGGCACGTATGCGTACGAGCGCTACGATCGACGCACCGACGGCACGCGCGTGCAGACGCGCACGGTGCCGCGACTGCGCGTCGAGTATCAGGTGACGCGGCAGGTTTTTGTGCGCGTCATTGGTGAGGTGGTGCAGATCAAGCAGGATTCGCTGCGCGACGACTCTCGCACGAATCAGCCGGTGTTCTTCCGCAACGCCAATGGGTCGCTGACGCGTGCGGTGGCGTTCGACCGCTCACGCGGGCGCCTCGACTTCCTGTTTTCGTATCTGCCGACGCCGGGCACGGTCATCTACCTTGGCTACGGCAATACGTCGCGCGCAGATCGGCCCGGCGGTACGCAGAGCCTGCAGCCGAATCGGGACGTGTTCTTCATGAAGCTGAGTTATCTGTTCCGATTGCAATGACGAGTATCATCTCCCTGCCCGGAGGCTGTTCGATGCGCACGATCGTACGTTGTCTGTCGATTGCCCTGTTCGCGCCCGCGCTGTCTGCACAGGCGCCGCTGCCCGAAGCGCAGCAGATCGCGGCAGCCGTGTTGCCATTGCCCGCCGCGATGCGCGATGGTGCAGGGGTGATGGGCTACCGCGCCTCAGGCCGTCTCGAAGTGTTACGCCCAGCGCGCAATGGCATGCAGTGCCTCGCCGACGATCCCAAGGACGACAACTTTCACGTCGCCTGTTACGCGACCTCGATGGAGCCGTTCATGGCGCGCGGGCGCGAGTTGCGCGCATCAGGCACGACGGGCACGCGGGTCGACACCGTGCGGTTCGCAGAGGTGCGCAGTGGCAAGCTGAAGATGCCGACCGCGCCGGCGTCACTCTATTCGCTGTCGGGCCCGAAGGGCGACTTCGATCCGGCGACCGGTACGGCGCCGAAATCGCGCGCGTTGTATGTGCTCTACATGCCTGGTGCAACAACCGCGACGACTGGCATGTCGTCGGTGCCGGGCAAGGGACCGTGGATCATGTATCCCGGCACGCCGAAAGCGCACATGATGCTGTCACCGGACATGTAGCACGCATTCCAGGTTGTTGTGCAGTGGTGTGTGATGATGCGACGGCCCTTCTGCCGTCGCATCGTGTTTCCAGCCTTCGGAGCTCACTGTGAACGGATCGAACCTCGTTGTGCGCTGCTTACGCGTCGCGCTTTTGCTCCTCACGACGAGTCTCGCGACGACAGTGCGTGCGCAGCAACCGTCGCAACCGGCGCGCGCGGCGGACCCGATGCTGTCAGTGCCTGTGCTGGCGTCGCTGACGGCGTCGCGCGGCAGCGAGCTGGCAGACGTGGTGCAACGTTTCGCCGCCGATCAGCAGTCGCTCGGTCGCCGCTATGACGCCTACGATTCACCGGAACAACGGGCTCGCATGCGTGGGTTTTACGGCGCATGGCGCACCCGCCTTCGCGCACTGGACTTCGACAAGCTGTCGCAGGAAGGACGCATCGACTACGTCCTGCTCGACAATCATCTGCGCTACCAGCTCGACCTCGCGGACCGGCAGGACACGCAGCGCGCTGAAGTGGCGCCGCTGCTGCCATTCAGTGACGCGCTCCTGTCGTTGCATGATGCGCGACGTGATCTCGAGACGATCAATCCGCAGACGACCGCGAAGCGTGTTGCTGCCATCGCAAAGCAGATCGACAGCCTACGCACCGTGATTGAAACACCGGCACGCGCCGACACGACGGCCAAGCGTGCAACCGCCGCACCGAAGGTCGCGCGCGCGGTGGCCAATCGTGCCGCCGATCAGCTCGATCAGCTGCGCGGCACGATGACCTCATGGTATCGCTTTCATGCTGGCTACGATCCGATGTTCAGCTGGTGGATGGAGAGTCCGAACACGAAGCTGACCGAGGCGATGACGAAGTACGCAGCCGCGATTCGTGAAAAGCTCGTCGGCATTCCGCGCGCCGCACAGCCGACCGTGGCACGTGGCGGCGCACCAGCCGCGAGTGAAGGTGGCGCTTCCAACACAGGGCCGATCATCGGTGATCCGATCGGCGCCAGCGGACTCGCGGTCGATCTGCGGCACGAGATGATTCCATACACCGCCGAAGAATTGATCGCGATCGCCGAGCGTGAATACGCGTTCAGTCTGAGCGAGATCAAGAAAGCGGCGCGTCAGATGGGTTTCGGCGACGACTGGAAAGCCGCAATGGAGAAGGTGAAGGACAGTTACGTGCCGCCCGGCAAGCAGCCGGAGATGATTCGTGAGCTGGCTCGCCAGGCCGAAACGTTCTTCGATCAGCACGACTGGGTGACGATTCCGCCGCTCGCGAAGGAAGATTGGCGAATGGAGATGATGTCGCCGGAGCGGCAGCGGGTGTCTCCCTTCTTTCTTGGCGGCGAACTGATTCTCGTGAGCTATCCGACCGAGGAGATGACGGACGAGGAGAAGCTGATGAGCATGCGCGGCAACAATCCCCATTTCTCACATGCGACGGTCTTCCATGAGCTGAATCCCGGCCATCATCTGCAGGGGTTCATGACGGCACGTTTCAACTCACACCGCCGCGTGTTCTCGACGCCATTCTGGAATGAAGGCAACTCGCTGTACTGGGAGATGTTTCTCTACGATCACGATTTTCACGTGACGCCGGAGGATCGCATCGGTGCATTGTTCTGGCGCATGCACCGCAGCGCGCGGATCATCTTCTCGCTCAACTTCCACCTCGGCAAGATGACGCCGGATCAGGCGATTCAGTTCCTCGTCGACACGGTGAACTTCGAACGGGCTAACGCCGAGGGCGAGGTCCGTCGCAGCTTCGCCGGCCAGTACTCGCCGCTGTACCAGGCCGCGTACATGCTCGGCGGATTGCAGATGCGCGCGATGTACAAGGCGCTGGTGACGTCGAAGAAAATGACCGAGCGTGAATTCCATGATGCGGTGCTGCAGGGTGGTCCGATGCCGATGTCGATGGTCCGCGCCCGCCTCGCCACCATCCCCCTCACCCGCGACGGCCCCGCCCCCTGGAAATTCGCCACCGAACTCCCGGCGTCGAGACCGTTCCCAGTCCGATAACTGCAACTGCTGGTCTCGCACAGAGCCACAGAGTCACAGAGGGTTCTGCCGGAGCCGAACAGTTTTCGGGCGGGGCCCGCGGTGAACGCGGGGAAGGGCAACTGCAAATGCTTTGGAAAAAAGCGTCGCGCGAGCGCAGTTAGAAAAGCACTTGCTCTTCCCCGCGTCCCCCCCGGACCCCGCGTGAAAATTGTTTGGCACGATGCTGTAGGACCCTCTGTGCCCCTGTGGCTCTGTGCGAGACCAGCAGTTCAGGCCATCGAGCGAGTAGTAGATTGCGAGAGCTCTCGGAAGAACTTCTCGAATCACGCAGATCAGATCATGGCGCTGCTGGGCCTGCAGGATGTGTCGCTTGCGTTCGGTGGACCTGCGCTGTTGTCGCATGCGGATTTCAGTATCGAGCGCGGTGAACGCGTCTGCCTGCTGGGCCGGAACGGGACTGGCAAGAGTTCGCTGCTGAAAGTGCTCGATGGCAGCGTCGTGCCGGATACGGGCACCGTCGTGCGATTGACCGGCATGAGTGTCGCGCGGCTCGAACAGGAGATTCCGGACGATGTGGACGGCAGCATGTTCGATGTCGTCGCCGCCGGACTCGGGCCCGCCGGTGCGCTGCTCGCGCAGTATCACCACGCCAGCGTGCGCGTCGCGACCGATCACAGTGACAAGGCACTGAAGGAGCTCGATCGCCTCCACCACGCGCTCGACTCGGCCGATGCGTGGCAGGTGCATACACGGGTCTCGACTGTGCTGCAACATCTCGCGCTCGATCCCGAGATGCCGTTCGCGAGCGCATCCGGCGGCCGCAAGCGACAGACGCTGCTGGCGCGCGCGCTGGTGCGTCAGCCGGATGTGCTGCTGCTCGATGAACCGACCAACCATCTCGATGTCGAGGCCGTCGAGTGGATGGAGGAGTACCTCATCGATCGCAACACCACGCTGATCTTCGTGACGCACGATCGCGCCTTTCTGCGCCGCGTCGCAACACGCATCGTCGAACTGGATCGCGGCAAGCTGGTCGACTGGGGAACGGACTACGACACCTATCTCGGGCGCAAGGACGCGGCGCTCGATGTGGAGGCGCGTGAGTGGGCGGAGTTCGATCGCAAGCTCGCGCAGGAAGAAGTCTGGATCCGCACCGGCATTCAGGCGCGCCGCACCCGCAACGAAGGGCGCGTGCGCAATCTCGAAGCGCTGCGCGTCGAACGCGGCCAGCGGCGTGATCGCGTCGGCACCGTCACGCTCCAGGCGCAGGAAGCGCAACGCTCCGGCCGACTCGTCGTCAACGCGAAACATGTCGATTTCTTCCGCGGTGAACGCGCCATCGTCCGCGATTTTTCCACCATCATCACGCGCGGTGACCGCGTCGGCCTGATCGGCCCCAACGGATCCGGCAAGACCACACTCATCAAGCTGCTCCTCGGCGAGCTGACACCGGACGCCGGCATCATCACACTCGGCACCAATCTCGAAATTGCGTACTTCGATCAACTGCGCGAGCAACTGGACGAGGAACGCAGTGTGTTCGACACGATCGCAGACGGCGCCGACTTCGTGAACATCGGCGGCGCGAACAAACACGTACACGGCTATCTGCAGGAGTTTCTCTTCCGCCGGAGCGCGCGCGCACACCGGTCCGCGCGCTGTCAGGCGGTGAACGCAATCGCCTGCTGCTCGCGCGACTGTTCACGCGCACGTTCAACCTGCTCGTGCTCGACGAACCGACGAACGATCTCGACATCGAGACGCTCGATCTGCTCGAAGCGCTGCTTCTGGAATTCACCGGCACGTTGCTGGTCGTGAGCCACGATCGCGCCTTTCTCGACAACGTCGTGACGAGCACGCTCGCGTTCGAGGGAGAGGGGCGCATCGGTGAGTATGCCGGCGGGTACGCGGACTGGATTCGTCAGCGCCCGCAGCCGGCGCGCACTGCAGCGGCTGCACCGCGGGCCGCGTCCGTCACCGTACCGCGCGCCGAGAGGAAGCGGCGATTGACGTACAAGGAGCAGCAGGAACTGGCGTCGCTGCCCGACGTGATCGATGCGCGGGAACGGGATCGCAGTCTCGTGTACGCCCAGCTCGCTGACCCGCTCTTTCTGCGGGATGGCGCCGCCGTGACAGCAGCCACTGTGCGCCTCGAGGCGCTCGAAGCCGAGTTGGCGGCACTTGCCGAGCGATGGGAAATACTCGAGACCATCGCGGTGTCCGCGTAGCCGCCACGCGGATACGGGGGAACCTGAGCGCCGTCCGCGAGTTATTTTGACAGCAGTCCGCTGCGTGCGCCGCAGCCGATTTTCTCTGAACCTCACTCCTGGATCCGATATGCACCGTTCAATGCGTTCACTCCTCCTGCTGGCCGCCGCGGCTGGTCCGCTGGCGGCGCAGGCACCACGCGCCACGCAGCCCGACTATGCGGCTGCGATGTTGCACGAACATGGTCGCGAAACGCCGACCGCCTCGCCGATTGCGCGCATCGCACCGCGCACTGCCGTGACCGGAACGGAAGTCATGTACGGCATGGTCGATGGCAAGATGATCCACGGCTATTTCGCCAAGCCGACCGGCGCCGCCCGCGGCGGTCCGGCCCTGATTGTGGTGCACGAGTGGTGGGGCCTGAATGACAACATCAAGGCCGTTGCCGATCGGTATGCCGGTGAAGGGTACACCGTGCTCGCGGTCGACCTTTTCGGTCGCGTCGCGACCACGCCGGACACGGCGATGGTGCTGTATCAGGCCGCCATGAAGGATGTGGCCGGCGGCGAGAAGAACCTCGCGGCTGCCATCGCGTACCTGAAGGCGCAGGGCGTCGGCAAGATCGGATCGGTCGGCTACTGCTTCGGCGGGCACTGGTCGCTGCGCACCGGGCTCGTTGGCGGCGCGGACATCAAGGCGGTCACGATCTACTACGGCGCCCCGATCACCGATCCGGCCCAGCTGCAGCGCCTCAAGGCGCCGGTGCTTGGTCTGTACGGTGGGCTCGACAAGGGCATCCCGGTGGACAGCGTCCGTGCCATGGAGCGGGTCATGAAGTCGGCCGGTCGCTCGGTCAGCATCAACGTGTATCCCGAGGCCAACCACGCTTTCGCGAACCCGTCCGGTCAGGCGTACAATGCCGCCGCCGCCACCGACGCCTGGACGAAATCCCTCGCCTTCTTCCGGGCCAACCTGCGCTGACGCAGCCTCCGCTGTTACCAGCGGCCTCTGCCGCGGGTCTTCGAAGTGTCGTTGGCCACCTCGGCCGACGACACTTCGTCGTTTCCGGGCTGGTTCTGATCGATTGCCGAGGGGCGCGTGGACATGCGGATGTGCTGGGTGGGACGAGCCGGTCTTGCGGTCGCGCTGATGCTGCCCGGGGCGGGCGCGGCGCAGGTCGTCACGCGGGTGGAACTCGACAACGACTCGTTCAATTTCTGGCAGGCGCCGAAAGTCCGTGCGGATCGGGAGTACAGTCAGGGCACGCGGATCACACTCCTTCGCCCGTCGGCCAGCCCATTCGTACGACGGCTGCTGGGCGGTTCCGATCATTGTCGGTCAGACGACGGGATCGCGCATGACTGCCGGATGGTGTCATGGGCGATCACGCAGGCCATCTACACGCCAACGTTGAGCGACGCGCGCCGCCAACCCGGTGAGCGCCCATTCGCCGGCTGGCTCGGTGCCGAGGCCGGCGCGCAGCGAGAGCGGGCGAACGGTCTTCGTGCATTTGCGCTCAGTGTCGGTGTCGTCGGGCCGGCGTCGATGGCCGAACCGGCGCAGAAGGCCGTGCACAGGCTGTTCAACTTCCAGAAGCCGCAGGGGTGGGAAGGCCAGTTGCCGACCGAAGTTGCCGTCCTGGCGAGTTACCGCGGAGCTCAGGACGTGCTGTCCCTCGCCAGCGAGCGGAGCGGAATGCGACTCCTGATTGCGCCGGTCTGGACGCTGCAGGCTGGCACGGTGGCCACCGACGCCACCATCGGCGTACAGGGAACACTCGGCTTCCGCGCGCCCGCACCATGGCGCGGGGCGACCAACCTGCGGGGCGATCGCTGGAGTCTGTACGTGCGTGGCGGCGCGCAGCAGACTGCCGTCGCGCACAACCTCTTTCTCGACGGCAGCACGTTCACGACCAGCGCACATGTGACGAAGCATCGGTTCGTGGCGCAGCGAGATCTCGGGCTGGGTGTGCGTTCACCGATCGGCGTGCTGGAGTGGCAGGTGCACAGTCGCGGCAAGGAATACCGAATGCAGCCGCGGGCGCATGCATATTCCACGATCACGTTTGCTCTCCGCTGATCGCACGCCCATTCGCGCGACGGCGCTTCTCACCGCCCGCGCCCCGTGGCACTGACCGCGATCATCTACAATTTTGCCATCGAGCTCGCCGACGTCGATCGCGGCGTCTACGAATCGCTGACGCTCAAGGTCGCGCAGCATCCATCGGAGACGGACGAGCGGCTGCTGACCCGCGTGCTGGCGTATTGCCTCGAGTACACCGACGGCATCGCCTTTTCGAAAGGCGGCATCAGCGATCCTGACGAGCCGGCGATCACCGTCCGCGACCTGACGGGTGCGCTCACGGTCTGGATCGAAGTCGGGGCGCCGGATGCGGCGCGCCTGCACAAGGCGAGCAAGGCCGCACCACGTGTCGCGGTCTACATCGAGAAGCCGCCGGTGATCTACCTTAGGCAGCTGGCCGGCGAGCGGATCCACCGCGCCGAATCGATCGCCGTCGTGTCGATCGACCGCGCGCTGATCGATGAACTCGTGAGCCGCCTCGATCGCCGGATGACGTTCGCGCTTTCAGTCACGGATGGACACCTATTCGTGTCACACGTGGCCGGCAGCATCGATGGTGCGGTGACAACGCTGAGCGCTGTCGCCGAGTAGAGTCCAGGCTCGGCTTTGCGCGCCATCGGCGCAGGGCGGCTCCTCACCTTGCCGCGTAACGCGCCGCTGGGATCCTCCTGACAGCCTCGCTGCGGGCCCTCCGTATATCAACGGACGAGTTCGTCCCTTGATCAAACCTGCGCGCAATAGTAGCCTTAAGAGCAGTTTAGGCGCGTTGAATTCGTGCCAAGTTGCGCTCCGGTCTCTCGAGGTAGCACACGCGGAAAATCCGGGCCTCGGTAAGAATGTCCTAATTCTGCATCGTGGCTCGTGCGGTGACCCTTGCGCATCGATGCACGCAGGATTTGTTCAGTCGCGGACACTGTTGTCCCGTGCTGGCCTGATGTCTCCCATCGGAGCAGCGGTCGATGCCGATCACGTTTGAAGTGGATCACGGTGCGCAGCGTGTCATGGTCACGGGGACCGGCGACATTCGCATCGAGGACATGGTGGCGCTCGTGACGAAGCTCGCGGAGCTGCGTGTGTTTGCGTATGCGCAACGCTTCGATGCACGCGGGGCGGCGGTACTCATGACCGCGGAAGAGACGCGGCGCATCGTGCCGCTGGTGGCGCGGCTGCGTGAAGAACATGGGCAGGCGCGAACCGCATTCATCGCCGACTCCGACGTCAGCTTCGGCATGGCGCGGATGTACGCCACACTCTCCGCCGATACCGACAGCGGGTTCATGGTCTATCGCGCGATCGAGGACGGTGACGCGTGGCTAGGCTGGCAGCGCGTGCAAGCCGAGCAGCGCGCGCACTGAGCGCCACCTGCGGCCGGGCGGCGCAGGTCAGTCGTTGAGCGCCGACACGCGCACGTCGGCGTGACCCGTGCTGCCGTAGTGCACCGACACACGCCACGGTCGGCAGCAGACCTCACAATCCTCGACGTAGTCCTGCCGCGATCCGCTGCCGGCATCGAGTGCAATCTCGATCGATTCGCCGCAGTGCGGGCAGGTGATCACCGCCTCACCATCGGCGGTGCCGTCCCCAGTCGGGAACTCCTCGTCCAGATCACTGTCGTCCTGCGGCTTCGGGCGTTTCGGCATGCTGATGCTCCTCACGAGTTGGGCTAGTTCGCCTGGTGAACGCGCAGCGACTGCACAGTGTACCCTCGCGCAAAGTGGATGATACCCAGTCGCCCACTGCTGGCAGACTGCACCGTTGGTGATATTCCGCGAGAACGTCACCTCCCCTCTCCCGGACCGCGCCCATGAGTTCCGAGCCCACCCAGTCGTACGCAAACCATACCCGTACGGTCGTGGGATTCCACTATGTGACGGGCGGGTGCACGATCGTGTTCGTCCTCTGGTCGATCTGGCACGCCATGACGACGCGATCGGCAGACGCGCACTTCCAGATGCTCGGCGCCTTCGGGCTGCTCGGCACGTTCTGGTACACGCGCGCCTTCCCGATCAAGGCGCAGGATCGTGTCATCCGGCTCGAGGAGCAGCTGCGACTGCAGCGCATTCTGCCGGACGATCTGCGCGCACGTATCGACGAATTGAGCGCCCGTCAGCTGATCGCGCTGCGATTTGCCAGCGATGCCGAGGTGCCGGAACTGGTGCGCTGGGTTCTGACGGACCGCGTGACGGACATCAAAGTGATCAAGCAGCGCATCCGCTCGTGGCGTCCCGACACCCACCGCGTCTGAGGCCGGACATGAAACGCTTCTTCCAGCTCCGCCGCACTGTGATGGCGACATCTGCATTGTTCCTCACCGCCTGCGCCACAGCGAGGGCTCCGCAGTTCATCACGGCGACGGGTGGGCCGCCGCGCCCGTTTTCGCCTGCGGTGCGTGCGAACGGGTTTCTCTATCTCTCGGGGCAGGTCGGCACTGATGCCAGCGGTAAACTGGTGTCGGGCGGAATTGCCTCCGAAACACGCCAGGTGATGGAAAACATCCGCGGCGTGGTGCAGGCGAACGGGTCCGCGATGGATCGCGTCATCAAGTGCACTGTGTTCCTCGCGGACATGAGCGAGTGGGGCGCGATGAACGAGGTGTACGTGACCTTCTTCGCCGCCGACAAGCGACCGGCGCGCAGCGCGATGGGTGCGAGCGGTCTCGCACTCGGCGCGCGCGTCGAGATCGAATGCATCGCCGTCTGACCGCTCTGCTGCGCATACAGCTTTCCCACTCCGGACTCCCGTCATGATCCTCGCACGAACCGTCAGGTTGTTCATCGTCGGCGCGGTTCTCGCCATCGCCGTGCCCGTGCCCACAGCAACCGCGCAAACGCGTATAGCACACATTGTTGCCGCCGAGGGTGCGCAGCGCGCGATCGCTGCGGCACTTGCAGAGGCGAAGAAGCAGGGCTGGAATGTGTCGATCGCCGTGGTGGACAACGGCGGGGAGCTGGTGGGTTTCCTGCGCATGGACACGGCGGCCCCTGGCAGCGCGGACATCTCGCAGGCCAAGGCGCGTACTGCGGCTCGCATGAAGCGGCCGACGCGTGCGCTCGACAGCACACTGACGGCCGGGCGCATCGCAATCCTCGGACTGCCGGGCGTGACGCCGGTGGAAGGTGGTGTGCCGATCATCGTCAACGGCGAGATCATCGGTGCCATTGGTGTGAGCGGCGCGACGTCGGCGCAGGACGCGCAGCTGGCGCAGGCGGGTGCTGCGGCCGTTCAGCCGTAGGGGCGCTCTGCACCGATGACAGTCGCACCGCTCCTGCGCCCGGCTACGACGTCGGACATTCCCGCCATCCGTGCACTGATCGATGCGTCGGTGCGCGGACTGAGTAAAGGTTTCTATACCGACGCTGAAATCGACGAATCGCTGGTGTCGGTGTTCGGTGTCGATTCGCAGCTGCTCGAAGATCAGACATATTTCGTGATCGCATGTGGCGACGAGATTGCCGCGGCTGGTGGCTGGAGCAGGCGCTCGACGTTGTATGGCGGCGATCAGGTGAAACAGGGCGTCGATCCGCTGCTCGATCCCGCGGTCGACGCGGCGCGCATCCGCGCGTTCTACGTCGCGCCACAGTGGGCACGTCGCGGGTTTGCGCGCATGCTGTACACTGCCTGTGAACGGGCTGCCGTCGCGTCCGGCTTTCGCCGCTTTCAACTTGGCGCCACGCTGCCGGGCGTGCCGCTCTACGAAGCGCTCGGATTCCACCCGCTCGAACGCGCTGACTTTCCGATGCGATTCGGGCTCACGCTCGGTATCGTGCGGATGGAACGCGCGATTCCATAGCAGTGCATCGCAACCGGAGACTGTCATGCCAAGCCTGAACAACGCTGCTGATCGCCAGGCGCTCGTTGCCCGACTCGACAAACTCGCGCCTGACATGCCGCCGTTATGGGGGAAGATGTCCGCGCCGAAGATGTTGGCCCACATGACCGATGCGTTTCGCATGGCGCTCGGTGATCTAGCGGTCAAGCCGAAGAAAATTCCGCTCATCGGGTCGTTCCCATTCAAGCAGCTCGTGCTCTACGTGCTGCCTTTTCCGAAGAATTCGCCAACAGCGCCGGAGATCATCTCCCGGCAGCCGGAGGCGTTCGACGTCGAGCGCGCCAACGCGAAGACGTTGCTCGGTCGACTCGCTGGCAACGTGACATACGCCGCGCATCCGATTTTCGGTACCATGACGAAGAACGAGTGGGGCGCGCTTGGCTACAAGCACTTCGATCATCACCTCCGGCAGTTTGGCGTCTGAACTGAACGCAACGCCGGCGCCGCCAGCGCGCGTCGGTCTGCTGACACTGCTGGCGCTGTGCGCCTTCGCCGGCAATTCGCTGCTCTGCCGGCTCGCACTCACGCGCACCACCATCGATGCCGCGAGCTTCACGACGATTCGCCTTGTCTCCGGCGCCGTCGTGCTTCTGATGCTGGTCCGTTTGCGCGCCGGCGGACACCGGCCGCTTGGAACGTGGGCATCCGCGTTTTCCCTGTTCGTCTACGCGGCCGCGTTTTCATTTGCCTATCTGACGCTGACTGCGGGCACCGGCGCGTTGCTGCTGTTCGGCGCCGTGCAGGCCACGATGATCAGTGTCGGTGTGATGCGCGGCGAACGATTGACGATGGTGCAGGGCATCGGGCTGCTATTCGCGTACGTCGGGTTGATCGGCCTCGTGCTGCCGGGACTCTCGGCACCACCGGTGTTCCCAGCGGCGCTGATGCTGACTGCAGGTGCCGCGTGGGGTGTGTATTCACTGCGCGGCAAAGGCGCCGGTGACCCGACGGCCGTGACGGCGGGCAACTTCATGCGTGCGGTGCCGATGGCGATCGCGTTGAGTGTGGCGACCAGCGCCATGCGCACGCTCGATCTGCGCGGCATCGTGTTCGCTGTCGCCTCTGGCGCACTGGCGTCAGGCGTGGGCTACGCGATCTGGTACACGGCGTTGCGCGGCTTGCGTGCCACCAACGCCGCGACTGTCCAGCTCAGTGTTCCGGTGATGGCCGCGCTCAGTGGAGTCGTGCTGCTGCACGAACCCCTCACCACGCGTCTCGTCGTGGCGGGCGCTGCGATTCTGGGCGGGGTGGCGATGGTGGTGCTCACGAAACGCAACGCTGTTACGTCGCGTCAGGTCGTGGAGTAGCCTCGCTCGAGAAGAAACGCCGCGATCGCGACCTGATCGGCGACGACGTCCACCGATCCGGGCTTGAGTCCGACGCGAATCAACAGACCGGTGCCAGTGATGGTCGCAATGACGATCGCATCGGTGGTCAGGCAGACAACGTCGGCATCCTCCGCCAGCTGACCCGGATGTCCGCTGAAATGCATGGCAGCGCCTTCACGGAGTTCAACGCCGAGTGTCTCGGTGTTGGTGACCGTCCAGGTGGCGCCGGTGAAGAGGACGACATCATTGCGTCCGAGACCGAACTCGCCTGCCGCATCGGTCGGTGGTTCAGGCTTGTCGTCGACGCGTGCGTTGAGCCGGTACGTCTCGAACGCATCCTCGACATCGGCCGCCTCGGTCTCGATGCGCACAGCTTCACCTGTCACGAGATGAATCGTGACCGCCATCTCGGCTATTGTCAGACCGTGCCACACACCGCGCGCGAGGCGCAGGGCTTCCTGCGTCACGTCTGTCGCCAGAAACCGGTATTCGCGCATCAGCGTCGCCGCGGCATCAGCACCGTGTAGTCGAAGTCGAGCACCACGCCTGCCTCATACGCACCGGTCGCATCCTGGTATGGAAAGTCATGGCACGCACGATCCTTCACCGCGACGGTCCGTATCCGAAGCGCGCCGACGTCCTCGCGATCGGGAATCTCCAGACGATCGAGCACCTCCGACCAGGCGTAGATCGTGTCGCCCGCGAACGTCGGTGCCGTGTGACGACCGCCGTTGATGGCGGTGATGCTCAGCGCGTTCGCAAGTCCATTGAAACTCAGCGCGCGTGCCAGCGAAATGATGTAGCCGCCGTAGATGATGCGCTTGCCAAAACGGCCTTCGCGCTCGACGTGCTGGTTGAAGTGCACACGGGCCGTGTTCTGAAACAGCTTCGCGGCCATCATGTGCTCGGCCTCCTCGATCGTCATGCCATCGACATGGTCGATCTTTTCGCCGACGTCGTAGTCGTCCCACAGAAACGGACTGCCGGCGAGCGCAGTGTCATAGTGGTCAGGGTCGATGTCGTACGGCACGTACAGCTCCGCCACATCGACGGCATCGCTCAGCGCGGGGATGACCGGTGTCGGTGCCGGCGACTCCGGGTTGCGTTTGCGCACCATCACCCAGCGCACATAGTCGAGCACCATGTCGTCCACCTGGTTCACACCGATGGATCGGACGCACACCACGCCCGTCTTGCCGTCCTTGTTCTCCTTGACGCCGATAACGGTCGACGTGGCGGAGAGTGTGTCGCCGGGGAAGACGGGCACACCGTACCGGCCGTTCGCATAGCCGAGGTTTGCGATCGCGTTGAGTGAGATGTCGGGAACCGTCTTCCCGAACACCACGTGGAATGCGAGCAGACTGTCGACCGGCGCACCGCCGAGTCCCACCGAGCCGGCGAACGGGTCGGAGGAGTTGATGGCGAACCGACTGCCGAACAGTGCGGTGTACATCGCCACTTCGCCTTCTGTCACCGTGCGCGGTGTGGCATGCACGATCTGCATTCCGACAGCAAAATCCTCGAAGAAATTGCCGGAGTGCGTTTTCGATTCAGAACTCATACGCCGCTTCCAGCTCGGGGTCCTTGCGCGCCACGAGTCGCGCCAGATCGACGATCACCTTCGCCTGCTTCCATGTCGCATCGTCCTGCATCTTGCCATCGATCATCGCGACACCGCTGCCATCCGGCATCGAATCGAGAATCCGCTTCGCGAACAATACCTCCTTCACATCCGGGCTGAACACACGTTTGGCGATCGCGATCTGATTCGGCGCCAGCGACCAGGCGCCGCTGCAGCCCATGATGAAGGCGTTCCGGAATTGTGCTTCGCATCCGCGTTCGTCCTTCAGGTCGCCGAACGGGCCATAGAACGCCCGTATCCCACTTGAAGCGCACGCGTCCACCATTTTTGCCACGGTGTAGTGCCACAAGTCCTGCTGCGCGAACACACGATCGGTCACGCCCTCCACCGGATCAGCGAGCACGCCGTAGAAGGGATGTCCGCCACCGACACGTGTCGTCTTCATCCCGCGTGATGCCGCAAGATCGGCGGGGCCGAGACTCATGCCGTGCATGCGCGGACTCGCACAGGCGATCTCTTCGACGTTCTTCACACCTTCCGCGGTTTCGAGCAGCGCGTGCAACAGGATCGGCTTCGTGATATTGTAGCGTGCTTCGAGCAGCGCGAGATACTGATCCACGAAGTGGATGTCCCACGGCCCCTCGACCTTCGGGATCATGAATACATCCAGCTTATTGCCCGCCTGCTTCACGATCTGATCGAGATCGTCAAGGAACCACGGGCTGTTGAGGCAGTTCACCCGAATCCAGAGCGCCGTATCACCGAAGTCGATCGCATTCGCCGCCTCGATGAATCCGGCGCGCGCTGCCTCTTTCGCGTCCACGGGAATCGCGTCCTCGAGATTGCCGCACAGGACATCCACCTGCTTCGCCGTCTCGGGCAGCTTGGCGCGAATCTTCTCGAGATGCGGCGGAAAGAAGTGAATCACCCGTTCCGGGCGCACCGGCAGTTCGCGCAACGGTTTCGGCGCACCGATGGCGAGTGGCTTGTAGAAGTTTGCAGGCAGTTTCACGACACGGTCTCCATGAGTGGTTCGGTAGTGCCGTTCATGTGCGCGGGCCGGCGACGATACCCTCATCGTGCAACAGGCCAACGTCAGCTTCGCTCAACTGCAGGACATCGAGCAGGATTTCATCCGTGTGCTGCCCGAGCGCTGGCGCAGGCGCAATCGGCACGCGTGGCACTCGGCTGAAGTCGAGCGGTGATGCGGCGGCCAGCGTGTCACCGACACCGGGCTGGTGCAACATCGCGAACATCGGATTCGCGAGCGAGAGATCCACATCTGCGGCGATTGCCTCGCGCACCGTGCGATACGGCGCCCACGTCACGCGGGCAGCGTCGAGACTTCCTCGGACTTCGTCCAGCGACCGCGTCGCGAACCACGGCGCGAGTATCGACGATATCGCTTCCCGGGCGCGGAAGCGATTTCCCTCGTCGGCAAGATCGAGGTCGAGCACGGTGCTCAACGCCGAAATCTGCTCACTGATACCGGTTGCCTTCACCAGTGTGCTCCACTGCATGTCCGTCAGTCCGACCACCATCGCGCGCTCACCGTCACGCGTCACGAAGTCGCGTCCGAACGCACCGAACAGATAGTTGCCGTAGCGTGCGCGATCACTGTCGTTGACCATCACTTCGGCGATCATTCCAAGATGGCCGAGCATCGCCAGGCCGACATCCTTGAGCGCCAGCGTCACCAGCTGTCCGGCACCATGCCTCGAACGATGCCGCTCGGCCGCCAGAATTGCGACGGCGAGCATGTGGCCGGCAATTGCATCCCACGCCGGGAAGACGTGATTCACTGGCGCATCGGAATCGCTCGGCCCGGTCATCGCCGGAAATCCGATCGCGGGATTCACGGTGTAGTCCACTTCCGATCCACCGTCGCGCCGCCCCAGCAGATTCACCATGATCAGGTCAGCGCGGTGCTGCGACAAGGCATCGTAGCTGAGCCAACCTTTGGCAGGGAAGTTCGTGCTGAATACGCCGGCGTCCGGGCCGGGTGCGCAGATCAGGCGCGTCAGAATCTCCTGGCCGCGCGGTGTGCGAAAGTCCACGGCGATCGAGCGCTTGCCCTTGTTCAATCCGGTCCAGAACAGGCTGTGCGCGCCGTCGTTCGTCAGCGGCCAGCGACCATAGTCGAGCCCACCGCCAATCGGATCGAAGCGAATCACGTCTGCTCCAAGCTGCGCCAGCGTCATACCGCCGAGCGGTGCGGCAACAAACGCGGAACCCTCGACGACACGCAGGCCGTGTAGAATGCCGGTCATGCGCGCTCCTCAGCGGTGACGATGCGAATGGCTGTCGACCTCAGATGACGCGCTTCCCGCGCAGGTCCGCGATCTGTCCTGCCGTCATGCCGAGCACTTCGGTGAGTATCTCGTCGGTGTGTTCACCAAGCTTGGGTCCGAGAGTGCGAATGCTGCCCGGTGTTTCGGAAAGGGCCGGCACTGGCGACGGTACAATGATCGACTCACCCGTTTCCGGATCGTCGATCGCCACGAGATTGCGACGCGCATGAAACTGACGATCCCCGAAAATGTCAGCGATGTTATTCAGCGGACCGGCTGGCGTATCGGTGGCGTAGCATTTCTCGAGCACCTGCTCACGCGTCAGCGATCCGCACCAGTCGCGCACGATCTCATTCACATCGTGTCGATGTTCGAGACGCGTCTTCTGCTCACCATACGTGCTCGACGCGGCAAGTTCCGGACGGCCCATTGCCATCGCGAGACGTCGGAACAACTTGTCGGTCGCGGTTGAAATGGCGACCCACTTGCCGTCCTTGGTGGCGAAGTGTCCGTGCGGACAGGCGAAGTCGTTGTGTGATGAACCCTGTCGCTCACGCACCGTGCCGTACATCGCGAACGCTGGCGCCAGCTCCTCGGTGCAACGAAACACCGATTCATAGAGCGCCGCGTCGACGTACTGACCTTCGCCCGTGAGATCACGATGGCGGAGTGCCATCAGCACACCAAGACAGCCGTAGAGTCCCGTCATGTAGTCGCCGAGTGTCGTCGAGCCGGGCGTGACGGGTGTGCCTTTCGGCATGCCGGCGAGATAGGCGATTCCGCCCACGGCATGTGCGACGCGTGCGAACCCTGGCCGGTCGCTGTAGGGGCCCGTCTGTCCGTAGCCAGTGACACGAAGCATGATCAGCCGTGGATTGATCGCGTGCAGCACGTCCCAACCCAGGCCCCACTTCTCGAGGGTGCCGGTGCGGAAGTTTTCGCAGAGCACGTCGGTTTTGGCGATCAGTTCCTTGAAGACTTCCACACCCTCGGGCTTGCGCAGGTCGAGTGTGACGGACCGCTTGTTGCGCGACTCACTCATCCACACGAGCGTGTCACCGCGTTGTGATGGCGTGCCGAACCGGCGCAGCGCATCACCGCCCACCGGATGTTCGACCTTCAACACATCGGCGCCGAATTCGCCGAGGATCGTCGCGCAGTAGGGCGCCGCAATCACGGTTGCGACGTCCATCACGCGGATTCCTGCCAGCGGCAACTCGCCGTCCTTCGCAGCTGTGGTCGGCATGGTCAAATGATCTTGCTCTGGCGCAATCGCTGCAGCTCGGCGGCCGTCAACCCGAGCAGTTCGCGCATGACCTGATCGGTGGCGCTGCCGAGTGTCGGGCCGAGTGAATCGATGCGGCCCGGCGTGGCAGAGAGTGTCGGCACCACACCCGGTACGACGATGTCACCGAGTTCCTCGTCAATGATGTGGGCGAGGTTGCCACGTGCGGCGAAGTGTTCGTCGTCGAAGATGTCGGCGATGCTGTTCACCTTGCCGACGGGGACTTCCTCCTCGAGGCAGAGGCGCAGCACATCGTCGCGATCGCGTGACGCGACCCATTCGATGACCATCGCGTTGACGGTGTCACGTGCCGCGAGTCGCTTGCGCTGGTCGCCGTACAGCCCCGAGGACGAGAGCTGCGGCTGTCCCATCGCGACCGAGAGTCGTTCGAACATCTTGTCGGTGGTGCAGGCGATCGCGATCCAGCGGTCGTCCTTCGTACGAAAGTGACCATGCGGCACGGCCACGAAGCTGCCCGAACCTTCACGTTCACGGATCTTGCCCGACACGCCGTACACCGAGGCGATCTCCTCCATCATGCGGAAGATCGCTTCGTAGATGCCGACATCGATGATCTGGCCGCGGCCAGTTTTTTCGCGATGCCGGAGTGCGACCATGATGCCGATCGCGCCGTAGAGACTCGCGATATAGTCGCCAAGTGGTACTGTTCCGGGCAGCACCGGTGTTTCGCCGGGGAAACCTGCCAGGTAGTTGAGGCCACCGAATGCCTGCGCGATGTGCGCGAAGCCAGAGCGGCGGCGATAGGGGCCGGTCTGTCCGTAGCCCGACACGCGCAGCATCACGAGACGTGGATTGGCGGCGCTGATCGCCTCCCACGTCAGGCCCCATTCTTCCATCGTGCCAGGCCGGAAGTTCTCGATCAGCACATCCGACCTGGCGAGCAGCTTGAGGAAGAGCTGGACGCCCTCCTCCTGTCGCAGATCGATCGTCACCGACTTCTTGTTGCGGCTTTCGCTGAGCCACTTGAGCGTGGCGTCCGGGCGGCTGGTCGGCGTGCCGAAGCGGCGCATCGGGTCACCACCGATCGGGTGTTCGACCTTCAGCACTTCGGCGCCGAACTCGCCCATCATCGCAGCGGCATACGGGCCGGCGAGAAAGTTGCCGACGTCGATCACACGCAACCCGTCCAGCGGGCGTGTCGTGTTCGCCGATGCGGTGCGGCGCTCTGGCGGTACTACAGTCGTCGATGCGCCAGCGTCGGTCGCATGGTCACGAGCACTCAATGGTCTGCCTCGCCGCTCAGGTGGGAACCTGCGGATATCTTAACGCCATTCTGGCACTCTGCCCGCACCGCAGATGGTGCGGCCGTGATTTCACCCGACGACCGACGCTTCGAATGACCGATGCTCACTCCGATTTCAGCACGTGGATCGGCCGCACAGAGACGGTACAGGATGGCCTCAGTCCGGAGCAGGCGCGCAGTGCCGCGGCCACCTTCGACGACGGAGTAACCGCCATCGAATCCGGTAGCCCGCTGCTCCCGCTCTGGCACTGGTTCTATTTTCTACCGCGCGCTCGGCAGTCGGCGCTGGATGTCGATGGGCATCCGCAGCGTGGCGGATTTCTGCCGCCAATTTTATTTCCGCGCCGCATGTTCGCCGGTTCGCGACTGCAGTTTCACCAGCCATTGCGTCTTGGCGCGCCGGCCACGCGCGCCGGTGAAATTCGTAATGTCGTGATCAAGTCGGGGCGGAGCGGATCACTCGCGTTCGTGACCGTGGGGTACCGCTTCACGCAGGACGGTGTGCTGTGCATCGATGAAGAGCAGGACATCGTGTATCGCGAACCGGGCGCGCCGGTCGTGGCGCCGGCTGTCGTCGCGCCGCCCGCACCGGAGGCCGGGATGTGGACACGCACTGTCACGCCGGACGCGCGTCTGTTGTTCCGCTTCTCCGCGCTGACCTTCAACGCGCATCGCATTCACTACGATCGTCCCTACGCGCAGCACGACGAGGGATATCCGGGTCTCGTTGTCCATGGTCCGCTGACGGCGATGCTGCTCGCGGATCTCGTCCGCCGCAACACACCACGACCGATCCGCACCTTCACCTTCCGCGGCCTCGCCCCACTCTTCGACCTCGCCCCCTTCCATCTCACCGGCCGCCCCGACGCCGACGCCGTTTCTCTGGAAGCGCTCGGCCCTGATCTCGTGCCCGCACTCTCGGCGCGCGTGGAGTTCGGCTGACCTGATCTCAACGCAACGGCGCAACGGCGCAACGAAAAACTCAACAACTGCTTTGACGCAAGGGCGCGCAGCGCCCTTGCGCCCTTGCGTCATGCTGTTGCGTTCATCGCGGATCTGCGTCGACGCGATCCGTTGCGCCGTTGCGCCGTTGCGTTGAGCTGTTCTCTTACTTTCGCGCGCGGACTTCTTCGAGGGTGGAGCCGTGCGGGCCGGCGTAGCGCTTTTCACCGGCGGTGAGCGAAAGTTTGAGCACGTTCTCCGCCGGCGGCAGCGGGCAGGTGGCGAAGGCGGTGAAGGCACATGGAGGATTGTAGGCGCGGTTGAAATCGAGGATCGTATATCCCGCGCTGTCCACCGGTGTCGCATACATGAATCGCCCTGCGGGATACGTCAGGTCCTTGCTCGTCGCGTCGCGGAAGATCACGAAATATTGCGTTGTGTCCTTGCCCTCGAATGAGGCCGTGAGGTGATACGGCGTGTCGTTGATCGTGAACTCGAGCATGCCCGGAGAGCGATACTCGTCAGTCTGGCCGAGCACATTGAGAATGCGCAGCGTGCGCGGTGTGGCGTGGGGCACGAGGTGCGCGAGCACACGCATCGATGTGTCGAGCGGGAAGTACTCGAGTCCCTTGAAGTCACGACGAAGCACAGAGGCCGAGTCTTTCACTCGCAGCAATTGCTGGCCACCGCGTTCGATGACGCGATACGTCATGCTGCCCGCGTGTAACACGACCGGCTTCTGCTGCTGGTCACTCGCCAGCGTCACGCTGTCGACCATCGTGCTGTCCACGAGCACCTTCACACCGTCCATCGCGCGGAACAGATAGCTGGAATCCATGCGCGTGAGGATCGCGAACTGCGCCGGCGTGTGGTCCTTCGGCAGAACGATTGTGCTGCGCGTGCTGTCGCTGCCGATGACGTAGTGTGCGCTGTCGAGCCAGAAGAGGCCGGCCAATGTGCTCCATCCATCCGGTCCGGCGATCGCATCGAGCCGCTTCGCGCGCCACATCTTCGTGTCCGCCGCGTACGTCGCGCTATCCACCGCCGGTTTGGTCGGCACCGCCGCGCGCTGCGAACAGGCGGACAGGGCGAGGAGTGCGAGGCCAATCAGGGGACGGTACGGCGACTGCGTCGGCATGCCGAAGCTCCGGTGCGAGGGAAGGTGCAAGGTGGTGCACGTGTCAATCGTCGGGTGAACCGGGCCGCCGATCGTCATGCGGTTGCGCGACGGCGCCACGCGCCCGGCGCGTCCCCTGTCTCGCGCTTGAACGCGGCTGTGAATGCGGCGGCCGAGGCGTAGCCGACACGCTCGGCGATCTGCGCGATCGACGACGCCGGATCGCGCAGCATGCCGCGCGCGCGATGCATGCGCCAGGTGGTCAGATACGCGAGCGGCGGTTTGCCCATCACGGTGTGAAAGCGATCGGCAAAGCTCGATCGCGACAGGCCGACGGCCGCGCCGAGCGATGCGATCGTCCAGTCGCGCTCCGGCTCACGATGCACGAGCGCAAGCGCGCGCGAGACATGTACGTCGTGCGCGGCGGCCGTCCAACCCACAGCATCCGGTGGCAGGTCCGCGAGATGAGCACGAACCGCCTGCACGAACAGCACTTCCGACAATCGCGCAATCACCATCGCGGCGCCCGGTCGACCTGACGTCAGCTCGCACGCCACGGTCTGCAGGTGCGATTCGAGCCACGGCATCATCCGCCCCTTTTCGCCTGGAACATGAATCACGTCGGGCAGGGCAGAGAGCAGGGGACGCGCACCATCACCGCTGAACGTGAACGCGCCGCAGAGGTATTCCATGCGCGCACCGGTGCCGCCGATCGATGCGATGTGCTGGACGGCGATCGACCCTCGCGCGCCGTTGGCCGGCAACGACGTCACCGCGTCAGGCGGCGACACCATGGTGCGCAGCAGCGTGGTGATCACAGGCGCGCGAAACGGTGCGCGCGTCGGACTGTCGCGGAGTTCGCGATGTGTGCCGTGCGGGAGCACCACGAAGTCGCCCGCCCTCAGATGAATCGGTGCGGCGCCGCCCTCGAGGTGCAGCCAGCACTCGCCGTCGAGCACCACATGGAAACCCGCCAGTGTCGACCCCGGATACGCGACCGACCAGGGCGACTGCGCCTCGATCCGGCCATACAGCGTACTGGCCACCTGCACGTCGTTGAACAGTTCGCTGAGGAGGTCCATCTGAATATTTGGACGAGTGCGACAGAAATCAGGACGTGGAAGTATAGAACGTCCGAGATTCAAGTGCGAGTATTGGTTCAGTTCGAACGACCAGTCGGTCGCAAGCCACACCACGCCTCCGGAGCCACCCATGCGCATCCTCGTCACGACACCCACCGGCAACATCGGCAGCCGGATTCTCGGCCACCTGCTCGACTCGACCCACGAGCTGACCGTCCTTGCCCGCGATCCGGCCAAGCTCTCAGACGCGGTCCGCAGCCGAAGCTCGGTGGTCACCGGCAGTCTCGAAGACGCGCAGGCAGTCCGCCTCGCCCTCGCTGGCGCCGACACCGCGTTCCTGCTCGTGCCGCCTCCTGGCCCGACGGTCACGCACTGGCGCAGCTGGATGAATGCCATCGGCGCGACGGTCACCGCCGCCGCCAAGGCAGCGGGAGTCACGCGCATCGTATTGCTCTCCAGCACCGGCGCGCAGCACGACGACATCGGGCCGGTGTCCGGACTCGGCGACATCGAGAAGACGCTCACATCCGCGTTCGCGAACGTCACCATCGTCCGCGCCGGCTACTTCATGGAGAATCTGTTCGGATCATTGCCGACAATCGCCGCAGAGGGCGCGTTCTACGGTGTCTCGTCGCCTGATACGAAGTACGCCGCCGTCGCCACCAGTGATATCGGCGACGTCGCCGCACGATGGCTGACCGACGCGACGTGGACGGGTCACCACATCGTTGGCGCGCACGGGCCCACGCCGCTGTCGCCGAACGAGAAGGCGAAAATTCTCTCGGAAGTGCTCGGCCGGACCGTGCAGTACGTCCAGATTCCGGCACCCGCGCTGCGGGACGCGCTGCTCGGCGCAGGGCTGCCGACGTTGGTCGCGAATGGATACGAAGAGTTGTTCGGCGGCATGGCCCGGCACCTCGATGCCGGCGATTTCTCGGCTGAGTCGTTCGGCGCGGAAAACGCAGGCGTGACATCACTGCGCACCTTCGCCGCCCAGCGGCTGCGCCCCGCTCTGGATGCGCAGTTCCCGGCGGTGAACGCCTGAGTGTCAGCGCCGCGTGTCGTCGTCGAGAATGCCCATGCGCCGCGCCGCGTCCACGGCGGCGATGCGCGAGCTGACGTCGAGACGTGCGTACACATTCTTCACGTGCGTCTTGACGGTGTTCACCGACAGCGTCAGTTCCTTGCCGACCTCCGCCAGCGTGTGTCCCTGCGCGAGGTGGCGAAGCACTTCGGTTTCACGATTCGTGAGCGCAGCCGGAGGTACATCGGTCCGATTCAGCTGCGGCGCACGGACCGGCTGCGTGTCACCACGGAAATAAGCCAGCACCCGTCGTGCGATGGCCGGTGATACGACCGGTTCACCGGCCATCGCGGCTTGCAGGCGCATGCGCACCACGTCGATCGTCTCACCCTTCAGCAGATAGCCCTGTGCGCCGGCGGACAGCGCGGCGAACAGGTGCGCATCATCGTCGAACACCGTGCGCGCCACACACACCGTCGGTATCGCATTCACGTCGGCGGTGTCAGGTGTGTCGCCCATCAGTGCGCGGATAAGGGCGATCCCCGATCCATCGGGCAGTCCAAGGTCGATGATCGCGAGATCGAACGACACACGCTTGATCCATCGCTCCGCTTCGCCAACTGTGCGCGCGGTCCGCACACTCGCACCCGCGAAGACAGCGACCGCGGAAATGGCTTCCGCCTCCATCGCCGGATCGTCTTCCACGATCAGCACGTTGTGCACGGCGCGTGGGCTCATGGCGTCGGTCATGCGACGTCCGCTTGCACGCCGAGTGGCGCGGTGAGCACGACTTCCGTTCCGCGCGCACCATCGCGGCGCGGGCCAATGGTCGCCGTGCCGCCGAGCGCCGCCGCGCGTGCGATGAGATTCGGCAGGCCGTCGCCGGTCCGGTTCGGATCGGGTGCGAAGCCGCGGCCATCATCCGTGATGCGGCAGTACAGTTCATCGTCGACGACGGTCAGCAACACATCGACCTGTGCGGCGTGTGCATGTCGGATCACATTGGTGATCGATTCCTGCATGAACGCTGTGAAGGCGTGTCGCTCCGTTGGTCCGAACAGGAATGGCCCGACGTCGTTGATCGGCCAGGTCACCGTCAGTCCCGCCGCCGACAGGCGTTCCATCGCGGCGTATCGCGCATCAGCGAGGCAGTCCGCCACCGATGCACCGGTCATGGACTCGCCGCTGACAACGCTGCGCATTCCGCGCACGGCACGCCGGATCTCGTTCTGCACGGCGGCCATCTGCTCGCCGTTCGCCGGGCCTTCGCCGATCGGAGCCAGTCCGGCCAGCAGCGGAGAACTGACCGTGTCGTGCAGGTCACGCGCGATGCGCGTGCGCTCGCGGCTCACGCCGACGTCGTAGGCTTTGCGGCTTTCATTCGCGG
>JANLPZ010000227.1:0-6996 GCA_031367535.1 Gemmatimonadaceae bacterium | reverse complement strand
GCGCGCTCGCGCGGCCGCCCCGTGGTGCAGCGGCATCAAGCTGCACGGGCGTGCCGTTGATGCGCATGGCGTTGATCACCATGCCATCGGTGAGCTGTGACGGCACCCACGGCAGCGCGCGCGGGTTGCTGGCGATGAAGTGGTTCGGGTCGAGGCGCAACGCGACCTGCGTCAGCGAGTCCGGACTGTCGTTGTGCAGCGTGATAGTCGCGGCACCGCTCAGCCGCTGCGCGGGCACATCGAGCCTCGTGCGGATGACGTAATCGGCGCGCAGCTGCCAGTAGTTACGGCCCGGCCGACCCGTCGAGTCGCGCGTGCCGGCGGCGTGTGTCGCTCGGATTGCATCGGTCATCGGGATATCGCGGCGCACGGCGCGCTCCGGCCAGCCCGTTGGGGCTGACTGTGCGAACGCGGCGGGGACGAGCAGCAGCAGCGCGGGCGCAAGGCGCGCCGCGCGAAAGAAGGCAGGGCTAAGCATGGACAATCGTCGGCACAGCCGCGTGCAGGCGCAAGAGCCGCTCAGGCACCCGTGAACTGCCGGCATGATGTCCCGAACCGTCGACGTCACGCGCGAGCGCCCGCGGTCGCCGACGCCACCGATCGGCACACATCGTCATATCGAGCCAGCGCGTCGCGTCGTTCCCTCCCGGAAACGCAGAACGCCCCCCGTTTCCGGGAGGCGTTCCATGCATACGAGACCGATCAGACTACCAGCGATAATGCGCGAACGCCTTGTTCGCTTCGGCCATGCGGTGCGTGTCTTCCTTCTTCTTGATCGCATTGCCTTCGCCCTTGCTGGCGGCGATGACTTCAGCGGCCAGACGCTCCGGCATGGACTTCTCGTTGCGGTCGCGCGAATAGCTGATCAGCCAGCGCATCGCGAGCGCCGTGCGGCGATCGGGGCGGACTTCGACCGGCACCTGGTACGTGGCACCGCCGACGCGGCGGCTCTTCACTTCGACCACAGGCTTCAGGTTCGTGAGCGCCTGCTTGAAGATGTTCACGCCCGGCTGGCTGGTGCGTGCTTCCACCAGATCCATCGCGGCGTAGAAGATCTTCTCTGACGTGGCCTTGCGACCCTGCAGCATCAGGTTGTTGATGAACTTGCTGACAGTCTGGCTGTCGTAGCGGGCATCAGGCAGGATGATGCGCTTGACGGACTTTTTGCGGCGGCTCACTTCTTCTTGCCTCCCTTGGCCGCGGCGGCTGCAGCAGCGCCGGCCTTCGGCTTCTTGGTGCCGTACTTGGAACGGCTCTGGTTACGGCCGTTCACGCCTGAGGCGTCAAGCGAACCGCGCACGATGTGGTAGCGCACACCCGGAAGATCCTTCACTCGGCCGCCGCGCACGAGCACGATCGAGTGCTCCTGCAGGTTGTGGCCTTCACCCGGGATGTAGGCGATGACTTCGATCTGGTTGGTCAGACGAACCTTGGCGACCTTGCGGAGCGCAGAGTTCGGCTTCTTCGGCGTCGTCGTGTATACGCGCGTGCAGACTCCACGCTTGAACGGATTCGACTTGAGTGCCGGCGACTTGCTGTTCTCCACCACGTCCCTGCGGGACCGGCGGACGAGCTGATTGATTGTAGGCATTGCCTCTAAGTGTTCGGACCCCGACATCTACGTGGATCGCACCCCGGGGCGGGGGCGGCACGGAACAGACCTGCTAACCTAGGCGGGCTGGGAGATGGGGTCAACCTCAGTCGACGCGTTACCGGGCGGGAAGAAGCTGTTCAGCCGCCCACCGGGCGCCCGACATCGCCTCGCGCCCAGTCCCCACCGGCACCTGTGACGCCGCACCGTCATACAGCGCCGTGATGGCATGCGCCAGCTCGGCGGGCGCACCTGGCGCGATCTGCCGAACGAGAGCTTCGATCACGCCGCGCATCCACGCACGATGCTCGCGAACGACCAGACTCCCCGGGTGGTTGGAGTCGGGGAGTTCCGCCGAGGCAATCTGGAACGCACAACCACGGAAGTCCGGGTTGCTGCACGATCCCGTCGAGAAATCGAAGAGGGCGAAGAGTCGGGCACGCGGATCCGGGCCCAACGCGTCCAATGCGCGAGTGATCACCCCGCGCGACGACTCCGCGCGGTTGGCGAGATAAGCGGCCACCAGTTCGTCCTTCGACGCGAAGTGCGCGTACAGCGACGCCTTGGCCGCTCCTGCTTCGGCGAGGATCCGATCGATGCCGACGGCGCGAATGCCTTCGGCGTAGAACAGTCGGTCGGCGGCATCGAGCAGGCGTTCCCGGACCGGTCTGACCGGGTTCGCTGGCCGATGACTCGACGGTGCTTCTGAGCGCACTGCGGAAAGGGGTTCTGGCAACATACTTGACAATACAGACCGGTCGGTCTATTGTCTAGCCCAGAAACGGACAGACCTGTCTGTACAAACCAACAAGGAGCCCTCCATGTCTCAGGAAATCAAAGGATCCACTGCTCTCGTCACCGGTGCCAACCGTGGGATCGGGCGCGCCATCGTAGACGCGCTCGTCGCCGGCGGCGCGACAAAGGTGTATGCCGCAGCCCGAACGATCAGCTCGCTTGAGGCACTGACGCGCCAGCATGGCAGCGTCATCGTTCCGGTCGAGCTCGACGTGACGAAGGCGAGTCAGATCGCTGCAGCAGCACGCTTGGCGGACGACGTGACGCTGGTCGTGAACAATGCCGGCATCGCCATTGACGCGAATGCCGAGTTCGCTGATGTGGATCTGGAGGCGGCCCGGGAGCAGCTGAACGTGAACGCGTTCGGCACACTCGCCGTGACGCAGGCCTTTGCACCGCACCTCAAGCGCAACGGCGGCGGTTCACTGATCAACATCGTGTCCGTTGTTGGCCTGGGCAGTTTCCCGACGTTCGTGGGATACAGCGCGTCGAAAGCGGCGATGCATTCCATCACGCAGGCGTCGCGCCTCGCGCTGGCCGCGCAGGGCACGCGTGTGATCGGCGTGTATCCCGGCCCGGTCGATACCGACATGGCCCGCGATATTCCGATGGACAAGGTGTCGGCAAGCAGCGTGGCCGATCAGATCCTGATCGCGATCGAAGCGGGTACGGAAGAGGTGTATCCCGATCCGATTGCGCAGCAGCTGGGTGGGCTCTACACCGGTGATCCGAAGGGCGTCGAGCGCGCGATCGCGGCGATGTCGGCGGGCGCGGCGGCCGCCTAATTCTGGGGACGGAGTCCGTCCGCTCATGGGGACGGAGTCCGCGAGCTCATGGAGTCCGTCCCCATTCGCGGTCACGCGTCGCCATCCGAAGACTCACACCTTCGGCAACAGCCGATTCGCCGCTTCCGCGGTGCCGATCGCCTCAACCACTGGTGATAACACGCCCGTCGCGACGTCATACACGACGCCCTGCAGCAGCACCTGCTGCCCCTTCGCCCACGCATCGAGCACGATTGGCGTGCGGGCGAGAATGCCCAACTGCTGCAGCACGTTCAGTTCCGAGAGTCGACTCAGCCGGGCGCGTTCGTCGGCGATCGCATCCAGTTCCGGTCGATTCCAGCGAATCACGGTCCGGATGTCGCTCAACCAGTGATCCAGCACTCCGTGCGCGCCGTCATGCATCGCCGCCTTGAGCGCACCACAATTCGTGTGGCCACAGATGATCACATGGTGCACCTGCAGCACATCGATCGCGTACTGCAGCACGGACAACACGTTCATGTCCGTTTCCCAGACCTGGTTTCCGATGTTCCGGTGCACGAACATTTCGCCGGGCAGCACGCCGGTGAGCGTCTCCGCGGGCACTCGGCTGTCCGAGCACCCGATCCAGAGAAAATGTGGCTGCTGTGACGAGCCCCTCTCGGCGAAGAAGTCTGGATCATCCCTGAGAAGCCGGTCGGCCCAGGCTCGGTTGTTCGCGAAAATGCGCTCGAAGTTCTGCATGGCGGTGGGCGGGTGGGCGGGTTCTCCGAATTTATGGCCTGCGAGCCGACACTCTCGCAACACCTGATGTGCGCCAGGATCTGCGCATCAGGAATGCTCAAGAATCATCGGCTGTGAGTCGAATCTCATAATCGAGCTGCACCGGACCTGACCCGGGCGGCGCTCGCCCACCCGAGCACGATGCTGCTGTGACCGATTCCAACGATGTGCCAGCCCGTCCCTCGACCACACGGCGCCTGACGCGCGGCTATGCGGTGGGCGTGGGGCTGAGCGCGGCGCTGGCCCTCGGCACTGCGGCACTGCTTTTCACCGTTGCGGGCACCGACACACCGATCAGTTTCAGCGACGCCCTCGCCCAGCAGGCACGCGCCGCGACACTGCAGCGCATCGCCATCGGATTCTGCGTCACGCTGCTCGGCGTGCTCGTCGTCGAGTCGCTCTTCGTCTTTCGACCGGCCATGCAGGCACTGGCCGCGCTGCTGCGCGATCAGGAAGTGGTCAAGAGCGAGTTGTACGCGAAGGCCGAAGAGATGTACGCGAACAGCGTGGCGCAGGAAATCCAGAACGACACACTGCAATCACAGCAGCAGACGCTGCTCGAGCAGCAGGACGAGTTGCTCGCACAGCAGACGACACTGATCGAACAGCGCGACCACCTCGAACAGCGCACGAACGAGTTGTCGCGACTGACGGCGATTCTCGACGCGACACCGGATGCCGTCGCCGTGTTTTCACTCACCGGCGATGTCCTGTACACGAACGCGGCGGCCGAACAGCATCTGCAGCACGTTCGCAAGCGCGACTGGACACATGCGTCGCATCTGTTGTCGCCAGCCTCGGTGCGACAGCTGCGTGACGTGGGCTTCCCACGAGCGATCCGCAGCGGAGTGTGGCAGGGTGAGGCGATGCTGCGCAGTCGCGGCGCTCCGTCCCGCACGGTCGTGCAGACGCTGCTCGCACATCGCGGACCCGACGGGCGCGTTGCGACGATCTCGGTCTTGCTGCAGGACATCACGCAGCAGAAGCTGTTGCATGACGCGCTCTCGGAAGGTGAGGCGCGCAATCGCGCGGTCATCGAAGCATTGACTGAGGGCGTCATCGTGCAAGACCGCGAAGGTCGCATGGTGACGTGGAATTCCAGCGCCGAACGCATTCTGGGTCTCGATGGGCGCCAGATGAGCGGCGTCACGTCGTACGACGCGCGCTGGGCGCCGGTCGACGAACACGGCGAAACGTTACCTGCGGAACGTCATCCGATCACGCGTGCGCGCATCGAAGGCATCTCGATCGACAGTGAAGTGATGGGCGTGTGCCGAGGCGACGGCGAACGCGTGTGGCTGTCGGTGAACGCGACGCCGATGTCGCCTCACCCCGATCCCACGGCGCCGGCGGCGGTCGCCACGTTCACCGATATCACCAAGGCACGCCTCGCCGCACACGAACTGGAAACACTCTCGGTTGTCGCGCGACAGAGTGATCACGCGATTGCAACGACCGACGCCGGTGGCAGCACGACGTGGGTCAATCCAGCGTGGGAGCGGCTGACGGGTTTCGCGCTGGCGGACGTGCTCGGTCGCCGGCCCGGCGATCTGCTGCAAGGCACACATACGAACACCGAGACGGTGGCGCAGTTACGCATGGCGGTGCGCAGCGGCAGCAGCTGGAGCGGCGAGCTGCTCAACTATCGTCGCGATGGAACGCCGTACTGGATCGAGATGAACATCACACCATCACTCGACTCCACCGGCAGCATCACAGGATTCGTCGGGCTGTCACGCGACATCACCGCACGTCGCAATGCCGACCGCGAACGGCAACAGCTGGCCGCAGCGGTCGCTGTCACTGCGGACGGCATCGCCATCACCGGCGTCAGCGGCGCGCTGGAGTTCGTGAACCACGCATTCGCGCGCATGCACGGAGTGAAAGCCGCCGATCTGCTGCAGACTCCGTGGGCCGCACTATACGAGGCGGAAGAAGGCAAGCGACTCGTCCGCGACGCGATTCCGGAGGTCACACAAGTCGGCTTCTGGCACGGCGAAGCCGCCGGCCGGCATCACGACGGTACCACGTATCCACAGGAACTGTCCCTGACGCTCCTGCCACACGGCGGTCTGGTGGCGGTCGCGCGAGACATCTCCGAGCGCAAGGCGGCCGAAGCGCGCCTGTTGCACCTCTCGGTGCGCGATGAACTGACGTCGTTGTACAACCGCCGCGGGTTCCTCGAACAGGCAGAATCGGCACTGAAGCTCGCGACGCGACAGGGCGTGCCGTGTGCCCTGCTCTACGGCGACCTTGATTCGTTCAAGTCGGTGAACGACAACTTCGGACACAACATCGGTGACTCCGCGCTGAAGACGATCGCCTGGATTCTCTCGAGCACGTTCCGCGATACCGATCTGATCGCGCGACTGGGCGGCGATGAGTTCACGGTGCTCGCGATCAACGCCAAACCGGAGGATATTTCCGTGATCCTCGAGCGGATCGACGATGCCGTCACTCGCAGCAATGTGGCGCGCAGCGTAGAACCCTCGCAGGCATGGCATCTGGGCATCAGCCTCGGCGTCGCGCATTTCGATGCCGCTGCGCCGACCGACGTGGAAGCACTCCTGCGCATCGCGGATGCCGCGCAGTATGAGCGCAAGCGCGCACGGAAAGCGCGCGCCGCGGTCCAGCACATCTGACCGTTCAGGTCACACGCATCGCGCGCGTCACTGCGGCGTAAAGCTCTTCGGCGCGAAAGGGTTTCTGCACGAATCCCGCCGGTTCCATGCCGACAAAATGCGCTGTCACTTCGCGCTCACGGTAGCCGCTGGTCAGCAGCACGCGCACCTCCGGATCGAGCTTGCGCAGCTCGGCCATCGCCGCCGCGCCACCCATCTTCGGCATCGTCAGGTCGAGCAGTACGAGCGAAAAGCGATGGGTCGCCTCACGGAATTTTTCGACACCATCGAGGCCATCCGTCGCCACGACGACGCGGAAGCCACGACGCTCGAGCAGGCGACGGGCGACAGCGCGCACCGTCTCGTCGTCATCGATGACGAGCACCGCACCGAGCGCGTCGCCACGTACCGGCATGGCTGATGACGGTGTCAGTGCATCGGC